>NZ_BAAILP010000114.1:186244-196096 GCF_054589055.1 Novosphingobium sp. 11B
TCCAGCGCCTCGCGCCCGCTGTCGCGGCCGTAGCCGGACTGCTTTACGCCGCCGATCGGCAGGCTGGCGTCGTACATCGAGTGGCAGTTGATCCACACCGTACCCGCCTTGATCCGCGAGGACAGGCGATGCGCGTGCGAGAGCGATTCCGTCCAGACGCTGGCGGCGAGGCCGTAGACGCTGTCGTTGGCCATCGCGACGACTTCTTCCACGTCATCGAACTTCTGCACGGCGAGAACCGGGCCGAAGACTTCCTCGCGCACGATCTCCATGCTGGCGGTCACGTTCGCCACCACGGTCGGAGTGATGAAAGTGCCGGCCGGACCAAGGCGCTCGCCGCCCGCGACGATGGCCGCGCCTTCGCTGCGCGCACCGGCGATGAAGCCGCTGACGCGTTCGGCCTGACGCGCGTTGACCAGCGGCCCCATCTGCGTCGCCGGGTCAAGACCGTGGCCGAGCTTGAGCCCGCCGGCATAAGCCGCCAGCCCCTCGACCACCTGATCGTAGACCGAGGCGTGGACATAGGAGCGCGACCCCGCCACGCAGACCTGTCCGGCGTTGAAGAAGATCGCGTTCGCCGCGCCGGGAATCGCGAGGTTCAGGTCGGCATCGCCCATGATCACGACCGGCGACTTGCCGCCCAGTTCAAGGCTGACGCGCTTGAGGTTGCCCTTCGACGCGTCGAGAATCGCCCGGCCCGTCGCAGTGCTGCCGGTAAAGGCAACCTTGTCGACGTCGTGATGCGAGGCCAGCGCCGCACCCGAAATCGCGCCGCGACCGGTGATCACGTTGAACACGCCGTCGGGCAGGCCCGCTTCCTGGATCAGTTCGCCCAGACGAATCGCCGAGAGCGAGGTGTCCTCGGCCGGTTTGAGCACGACCGCGCAGCCCGCCGCGAAGGCCGGGGCCAGCTTCATCGCGGTGAGCACCAGCGGCGAGTTCCACGGCACGATCGCCGCAACGACGCCGACGGCCTCGCGCACGGTCCAGGCGCGCATTTCCTTGCCCTGCGGCTGATAGGTGATCGACGGGGTGATGGTCTGCCCCTCGATCGCCATGGCCTGCCCGGCGAAGAAGCGGAACTGGCCCACCGCGCCCGGAATCTCGGCCCAGCGCGCCACGTAGAGCGGCTTGCCCTGGTCGAGCGCTTCCAGTTCCGACAATTCGTCGATGTTCGCTTCAATAAGGTCGGCGATCTTCCAGAGGATACGCGCACGCTCGGCGGGCGGCGTCGCGGCCCACGGCCCTTGCGCCTTGCGCGCTGCGGCGACGGCGGCGTCCACATCGGAAGCGGAGGCGTCAGGGATCGTGCCGATGATCTTTCCACTGGCCGGATCGAGAGTCTCGACGACGGCGCCGTCCGCCGCATCGACCCACTGTCCGCCGATGAGCATGCGGGCGGCCTTGGGGGCATCGAGCAGCGCGGAAACGGCGGAACTCTGGGGCTTGGGGTCAAGTAACATCGGTTTTCCAATTCTGTAGGCCGGCATGGCCGAGTTTCCCTGTCCTGCGTTCTGCCACATGCCCCGGACGGCAAGGGGTGATCAAGGCCGAGTGATCGCAGCGCGAACATCGGTGCAATCACCGGATCACCTCCCGCCAAACTCGCTTATGCCGAAACAGGGCAGCGCGCCTCTTGGGACCAGAATTCGCGAAAAGTCGAAGGGCAGTCCTGCAGGCGGCGCACAGTCCGACACGTCGTTTTCAGTTCACTGGGGGACGGTCTTCGCGCAGTCGTGCAAGTCACGGCGACGTTTGGCGACCTTACCTGACAGGCATTTACTCATCGGGGGACGCCTTGCTGCTACCACTAGACAATTCACGCTCGCAGGTACTGGTCGCCGGTGGCGGCCCAGTGGGCATGGTGGCTGCTTATGCTCTGGCGCTGCAGGGGATTTCAGTCCGCGTTCTGGAAAGCGCGCCGACCTGCCTTGAGGACATGCGCGCCTCCACCCTCCATCCGCCGACGCTCGAGATGCTGGAAAAGCTCGGCCTGCGCCAGACGCTGGAAGACCAGGGCCTGCGCGCGCCGCTGTACCAATACAGCAACCGCAACACCGGCCGTACCTTCTCGCTCGACATGAGCGAAATCGGCGACATCACGCCCTATCCCTATCGCCTGCAGTGCGAGCAGTGGAAGCTGACCCGCCTGATCGCCGCCAAGCTGGCCGAGATGCCGAACGCGGAAGTGCTGTTCTCGCACCAGGTCGCCAACTGCGTGCAGGGCTCCAACGGTGTACAGGTTTCGGTCGAAACCCCGTTCGACATCAAGCTATTCCACGCGGATTACCTGATCGGCGCGGACGGCGGCAATTCCACCGTGCGCAAGTGGCTGGGCATCGGCTTCGATGGCTTCACCTACGACGAAACCTTCCTGACCCTCTCGACCGCCTATCCGATCGAGGAGCACCTGCCCTGGGTCAAGGAAGTGAACTACGTCAGCGGCGATCCGTTCTGGTGCGTCCTGCTGAAGGTTCCCGGTCTGTGGCGCGTCCTCGTGCCGCAGAAGTCGGGCGCTTCGGTCGCCGAAGTGACCAGCGACGCCGCCAAGGACGCGGTTTTCGCCGAATTGCTGGGCGTCAACATTCCCGTCCAGACCGAGCACCGCACCTGCTACCGCGTCCACCAGCGCGTGGCGAACAGCTTCCGTCAGGGCCGCATCATGCTGGCGGGCGATTCCGCCCACCTCAACAACCCGCTGGGCGGCTTCGGCATGAACTCGGGCATCCATGATGCGGTGAACCTGGTCGAGAAGCTGAGCCGCGTGATCCTCGAAGGCGCGGACGCCGAAGCGCAGCTCTCGCTCTACGACCGCCAGCGCCGCACCGTGACGCGCGATTTCGTGCAGGCGCAGACCATCGCCAACAAGGCGGCGGTAGAGGACAAGGTCGATGCCCGCGAAACGCACCTCGCCCACCTCGAGGCCGATGCCGATGCGCGGCACGAGTACATCGTACAGCAGGCGATGTTCCGCAGTCTCGAAAAGGCGGCCGCGATCGTCTGATCGTCCGAATCGCAAACAGATAGAGGCCCCGGCGGACGCAGGTTCGCCGGGGCCTTTGCGTATGGGCACGCCCGCCAGTCGGATAGTCCGGGCGATCTTTCGGACATCGGCAAAGCAGTCGATAAACTCGGCCTGTCCCCGATAAAGAAGGTTAGCCATGATCCGCATTCCGCTGCTTGCCGCAACAGTCGCAATTTCGGTGCTGGGCCTCGTTCCGGCTGCCGCCCATGCGCAGAGCGCCGCAGCCGCGACCAAGGCTGCCCTGCCCTACCTCACGATCGAGGACCTGCGCCGCAAGTATGCCGATGCGCAGAGCCGCTATGCCGTGATCGGCGGGCTGAAGATCCACTACAAGGATGAAGGGCCCAGGAACGCACCGGTGCTGTTCATGGTCCACGGCTCGGAAAGCAGCCTGCGCACGTGGGACCGGATCGCACTGGCGCTCAAGGGCCGCTATCGCATCATCCGCTACGACATTCCCGGCTACGGGCTGTCCGACGGCGCCACCGACACCGCTGCGAAGACGATGCAGCCGACCGACATTCCGGTGGAACTGCTCACCCGCCTCGGCGTGAAGAAGCTCACGTTCGTCGGCGTGTCGAGCGGCGGCACGATGGGCATGTATCTGGCCGCCCGCCGCCCCGATCTCGTCGAGCGGCTGATCCTGTCGAACACCCCGTCCGATCCGGTGGATACCAGCCACCTCGTCATGCCCAAGTCGTTCACCGACGCGACCGAGCGGGCCAAGCAGACAGGCTTTCGCGACCAGACCTTCTGGAACGAATTCCTGAGCTATTTCGCAGGCGATGCTACGCGTATCTCCGCCCAGACACGCAAGGAATACTATGACTTCTACCGCCGTATCCCTGAGAAGAACCTGATCGCCCTCGTCGCCCGCATCGGCGATGGCAAGCAAGCCACCGTCGAAATGGCCAAGGTCCGCAAGCCGACTTTCCTGATCTGGGGCGCCGCCGACCACCTGCTGCCGGAATCGGCCGCTAATGCGATTGCGCGCTATCTCAAGAACGCGCAAATCTCGCGCGTGATGATGCCCGACGTCGGCCACTATCCGCCGCTGGAAGTGCCCGAGCGCTTCGCCCAGCTCATCGCCGCCTATGTCGAGGCGGGCACCCCCAATCTGCCTGCGGAAACCACCGCTCCCTGAGGCCGGAACCCGCGCCCGGCTAGTTACCGGGCGTGAAGCCCTCGCCCGCGATCCACCAGCGGAATTCCTCGAGCCAATGGTCGGTCGTGCCGCCGGTCTGCTTCATGCCGAAGCCGTGGCCGCCCCGCTCATACAGGTGGGTTTCGGGGCGGTAGCCGCTGGCGAACAGGGCATCGTAGAAGGGCCGGAAGCCATAGCCGACCGCCATGTCGTCCTGCGCCATGGCCAGGAACAGCGGCGGCAAGCGGCCCGGCGCGGGCTCGGCCGCAGGTCGCAACCAGGGATCGCTGGGCGCGCCTTCCGGATAGGGAAGGTTCGCGGGCGGGATTTCCGGCAGCTTCGCACCGAACGGCATGCCGTAGATCAGCCCGGCGAAATTGGGCCGGACGGCCTCGGGAGCAAAAGCCATCATGCCCGCGACATGACCACCCGCCGAAAAGCCGACGACACCGATGCGTTTGGGATCGATGCGGTACTCGGCCGCGCGTGAGCGTAGCAGCCGCAAGGTTTCCAGCCCGTCCGCAACGCCCGGATCGCCGCCGACACCGGCGGGAATCGTCGCGCCCACCCGCTTGCGCATCGCCTCGTTGGTCTCGCCGGGAAGGGTCTGGATCAGGCGATATTTGAGTACGAAGGCCGCGATGCCGTGCTCCGCCAGCCATTCCGCCACGCGCGTCCCCTCATGCCGCATGGCGAGCAGGCGAAAGCCGCCACCCGGCGCGATGATCATCGCCGCTCCCGTGGCCTTGCCGGGCGGGGGCAGGAACGCCTGATAGGACGGAACGGTGACGTTCCACAGCGTCTCGCCGTCATCGCGCAGTTCTTCGGTCACCGGGGCGCTGGCCTTGCCCGGCCAGCCCTTCAGCTCCGGCGCGCCCTTGGGCCAGATCACGGTGGGCGCCTGCACCTCCACCCCATCGGCCTGCTGGCCCGCAGGCGCATTGCCGAGCGTGGAAAGAGCGGCAGAGGCCGACACCGGGGAAAGAACAGTTACCGCAAGCAGCAAGGCGCAAAGAGAACGACGCACGTGCAATCTCCCTGAAACGGCCGAAATCCGGGTGGCCGAAAACCACCCGGATCATGCGCATTCAATGGAAATTATTATCAGTGATTACGAAAACTGATCGCACTTCGGAGAAGTGTTTGCGTCAGGCTTCGAGAATTTCGAGGGCCACGCGCTCAGCCGACTCCAGCGCACCTTCGAGACCGCGCGCGCCGGTGGCCGTATGCTCGCCGCAGAAGTGCAGGCGACCGGCGGGCTTGGACATTTCGGGGACGAGGCGACTCACCTGACCCGGCCCGAAGTAGGCCCAGTCGCCGCCGTTGAAGACTTCCTGCGACCAGCTGAAGTACGTGCGCGCCACCAGCTTGCCCTTGGCCGCCGGGCGCATCGCCTCGATCTGCGCAACGATCATTGCCAGCGCCTTGTCCCGGCCCAGACGGTCCCAGTAGTTGGCGAGGCCGCCGCGCGCCTGCACCAGCAGGCCGGTGACTTCCTCCGGCGTTGCGCCGTAGTGCTGCGGAATGACGGTGCCCGCGAGGCCGTCCGTCCACATGCCGGGCGACAATCCGTCCTCATCCCAGAACGGCGCGGTGGCGGTGAGGAAAGCCATCGACAGCGGCTGATAGGCGATCTGCGACACCGCCTCCGCCTGCGCGCCGGACAGGCCCGGCAGAATCTTCACGTAGCGTAGCGTCGAAAACGGCAGCGAGCAGATCACCCGCTTGGCGCTGAATGTCGAGCCATCCCGACAATAGACGGTCGAGCCGCTATCGGTGGCCTCGATCGCGACCACTTCCTTGCCGAGGATGACGTCGCCCTTGAGCAGCTTGGCCATGCCCATCGGCAAGTGCAGGTTGCCCCCCTTGACGCCGAAAGACTTTGTCCCCGCCTCGAACTGGGCCTTCACGAAGCCGTCGTTGAACTCCAGCATCAGCGCGGAGACGTCCCACGAATTGGTGCCGTAATAAGGCGAGACATCGTTGGCGAGGCGGATCGCCGGGTCCGAAAGCCCCTGCGCGCGCAGGAAATCGTGCAGCGGCACGTCGAGCACGGCGCTGGCCGGGTCGGTCCAGGCGTTCCAGTCCTTGAGCGGCGTGCGCTCGGCAACCAGCTTGTTTACCATCTCGGCAGGGAGCACCGATTTGATTGCATCCGGGAACGGGTTACCGGGATGGCGCGCCCATTCCTCACGCGTGAGGGGCTGGCCGTTCATCCACAGCATGGGCGGTTTGCCGACGCGGTATCGGCCGCCGATGTCCTCCAGCGTCACCCCGGCGCGCTGCGCGGCGTCGATGCCGCGGCCATAGCCCTCGCCCATCGAGTTGAAGCCCATCTCGGGATAGCCCGGCTCGTCCAGCAGCGTCATCACCCGCCCGCCGACGCGCTGGCGCCCTTCGAGCACGGCGACCTTGAGCCCCTGCTCCTCCAGCATCCACGCCGCCTGCAGGCCGGAGACACCCGCGCCCAGCACCAGCACGTCGAGCCCGGCCGCTGTCTTCTTGGCTGGGGCAGCGAGTGCTGCAGCAGGCAGCATCGATGCCATTCCCACACCGATCGCGCCATTGGCCATACCAAGGGTGAAGCTACGCCTGTCCATCGTCATGGCTCGAAGACTCCTAGACTCTCTTGCAGTGATCAACTGATTCGACACCCCAATGCCACGCCCGCGCGGGACCCGGCAGGCAAGCGATCAATATGACCGAACAGCGATCAATCGGACGCAAAAGGCTCGCGCGTGCACCTCCTGCAACTAGGCAAGGGGCAGCCGATGGGCATTTTCAAGACATCTTATGGAGTGGCGATGATGGTGAACAAGGTCTCGCAACCCGGCATCCGGGAAGCCATGCCTCTGCTGTGTAACAACGAAGGCGTGTGGGAAGGCTGGTATCGCTACTACGACGCGAAGACCGGCGAACTGACCGACCAGCATCGCTCGCGCCTGTTCTGCCGCCTCGTCGGCGAGCCGGGCCACGAGGAATACCACCAGACCAACCACTACTTCTGGGACGACGGCCGCGTCGATGTGCGCGACTTCCCGGCGTGGTACGAAGACGGCCGCATCCGCTGGGACAACGAGCTGATCAAGGGCTGGGCCGCCGCGATGCAGCCGGACGACTACAATCGCTCGACCTGCCTCAACTGGACCCGCCACAACGAGCCCGGCATCTATCTCTACGAGATGATCCAGGTGAACGAGGACTTCACCAAGCGCGCCCGCACCTGGCAGTGGTTCCGCGACGGCGAATGCTACCAGCGCACGCTGATCGACGAACGCCTCGTCACCCGCGACTGGCAGAACTTCCAAGACACCGGCGCTCCGCAGAACTGAACGCCCTGCACGGCGGGGAGTGCTACCGATGGCCCCTTCCCGCTGGCAAGGCTGGACAAACCCGAGCCCGACGATCAACGGTGACGCGCATGGACCTGGTCAAACTGCAACGCATGGTGGCGATCTACGAAGCCGGGAGCTTCCGGCAGGCGGCGCGCGATCTGGGCATCTCCCAGCCCGCCCTGACCTGGAGCATGCACCAGCTCGAGGAAACGCTGAACGGCCGCCTGTTCGAGCGCGGCCCGCGCGGCATTCGCCCGACGCCACTGTGCGACCGTCTGGTCCGCCGCGCCCGGCTGATCTTCCGCGAACAGGAGCGCATCCTCGACGAAGTCGCCGACAGCACGCACAACCAGACGATCAACATGGGCGTGCACTCGATCTTCCTGACCGACGCCTTCGCCCGCTGCATCGCCGAGTTTTCGGAGCAGTACCCCTCGACCACCTTGCGGGTATTCGAGGGCTTCAGTTCGCAGCTCCTCGGCCGTCTCCAGCAGGGTGAGGTCGACTTCGCCTGCTGCGCCATCCCGGCTGACGATGAACATGGCGGCACCCTGCTGACCGAGCCTTTGGGAACGCTCAACTATTCCGTCGTCGCGGCCGCCACGCACCCGGTTTTCGACGATATCGCCAAGCGCCGCCCGATCTCCCAGTACCGCTGGGTGGAGTTCGACACCGCCATTGTCGGCGCATTTCCGGGCCAGAGCGACATCGTCTCGGTCATGGCGACGGCAGGCCGCGATGTCGCGCGCAAGAGTGTGCGGACGGCCTCGATGGACGTTATTCGCCTGCTGGTTCTCAGCGGCGACTTCATCGGCCTGATCGCCGACGAGCGGGTTGCCGAGGAGCTGGAGAACGGCACCCTCAGGCGCGTACCCGGCACCGAGGTCACCGCCTCGCAGTTCGGCTTCGTCAGCATGGCGGAGAACTTCGAGACTTCGGCCTGCAAGGCACTGCGCGAAATTCTCGAGAAATCGGCCTTCGAACCAATGCGCAAGGCGCACTGAACGGCACCCAAAGGCACCCTAGCGGCACCTGACAACACCCTGACCGCGCCCGACAGCGCGGCTCGGGGCCAATAGACGTGCCTGCCTTGACCGTACTCAATGATCAAAAATTGTGATCGGCGATCCGCCGTATCTGTCTGGCGATCATTCGTGGGAGCTTGATCGACGCTGGCCCCGGCTTCATCCATCCCCATCGCGGCACATAGCCTCTCGGCCTCATGGAGTGATCAGCTCATGTCGAATAACACGTTTACCCGCCGCGAAGGCCTCAGCCTGGCGGCCATCGCCGCAGGCGTGGCGGCGCTTCCCACGGTGGCGTCCGCCGCCGGCAAGTCCGCGACGGCTGCGTCGCGCCTGAATTTCACCACCAGGCTGGACTTCAAGGACCCGGTGTGGAACCGCGATACGTATGCGCGCATCGACGGTGACGTCGATCCCACCAAGGAAAAGTGCGGCTGGCTGCGCGGCAAGGCCTTCGGCGTGCGCGACAACGAGAAGATCCGCCCGCTGTTCATCGCCGAGGGCTTCAGCTTCACCCGCATGAAGCGCCTGGACGACGGCAGTTGGCGCCGCATGCTGCGCGAAGTCGTGTTCTATCGCGACATCGAGACCGGCAAGCTGCTGGACACTTGGGACAACCCCTATACCGGCGAGAAGGTCAAGGTCGTGCCGATCGCCAACGACCCGTTCAACTTCACCATCAGCGACAAGGTCCCCGAGCCGCCGAGCTACGGCGGGCTGCAGAAGGTGAAGACCGAGCCCAAGCCGTTCCTGATGGACTGGATGGAGGGTCCGGAAGGCACCCTGATCGTCAACACCGACATCGACATGATCTATCCGAACGCGCTGCAGCCCGACAAGTGGCCGCGCGAATCCTCGGGCGTGATGAACCGCGTCTCCGAGCACTTCATCTACACCGTGAAGCGCGAGGACGTGCTGAACCCCAACCTCACCCACATCCCGCATATCGGCGCATGGACGCGCATGACGCCGTGGCTGCCCTGGATGCTGATGGGTCAGGCGCCCGGCCACATCACTTACTTCACCACGTTCCAGACGCTGCCCGGCGGCATCAAGGAACTGCCGCAGGACCTCGTCGAGGCCGCGCGCGCGATGGACGAAAAGTGGCTGCACTCGCCGACCGAGGACTACGGGCCTTCGCTCTCCAGCCTCGAGAACTACGCCCGCGAGCAGAAGCCCGCGCCGGTTCCGGCGGGCTGGTCCCCGCCGCAGCCCCCGGCCGCGCCGAAGAAGCTGGGCTGAAACCTTATCCTCCCTGTTCCGAAGGAATGGGGAGGGGGACCGCCCGCGCAGCGGGTGGTGGAGGGGGAGAAAACCCCGCCG
>NZ_BAAILP010000115.1:0-588 GCF_054589055.1 Novosphingobium sp. 11B
TGTGCCTCCCGCTGCGTTCAGTTCCTCCGCCAGCGCTGCGAGCCGGTCGGTGCGGCGTGCGCCCAGCATCAGCTTCGCGCCGCGCGCCGCGAGCAGCCGCGCCGTGCCTTCGCCGATGCCGCTGCTGGCGCCGGTAATCGCGATGACCTTGTCCTCTATGGCCATGATAGTCACTCCTGTTCAGACGGACCGAAACATCGATCCGATGTTCCCCTAAATGGCGCTATCTGGTCGTGAGGAGGTAGAACGGTCATCCGGGATGATTGCACGATATTCCAGATTTATAGCGCTGCGCTGGATCGGTCTCTATCAGCCGTGTAGGCTGATCATACCGATTGCTTTGAGAGAGACGCTGATGGCGCATCAAGAACTGGCTCAGCAGATTGCCCGATACGCCGAGCGAGACGGCATCATCGAGACGCCCATCGCTCGGCTCACGCTGGTCCGCTCGGGCCAGGGTGGCGAGCCGGTGCATATGGTCCAGCGTCCGGCGCTGTGCATCATCGCGCAGGGCAGCAAGCGCGTGCTGCTGGGCGATGCGGTGATCGACTATGGCCCTGCCAGCTATCTCGTCGCCTCACTCGATCT
>NZ_BAAILP010000116.1:0-1608 GCF_054589055.1 Novosphingobium sp. 11B
ACCCTAAGCTTCGGTGCATCACTTTAGCCCCGTTACATTTTCGCCGCAGGAACCCTTGTTTAGACCAGTGAGCTGTTACGCTTTCTTTAAAGGATGGCTGCTTCTAAGCCAACCTCCTGGTTGTTTTGGGATTCCCACATGCTTTCCCACTTAGTGATGACTTGGGGACCTTAGCTGTAGGTTAGGGCTGTTTCCCTTTTGACGACGGACCTTAGCACCCGCCGTCTGTCTGCCGAACTAGTCTCGTTGGTATTCGGAGTTTGGTTAGAATTGGTAGATCTCGCGACCCCCGCATCCATCCAGTGCTCTACCCCCAACGGCAATCATTCGACGCTCTACCTCAATAGATTTCGCGGAGAACCAGCTATTTCCCGGCTTGATTGGCCTTTCACCCCTAAACACAACTCATCCGAGAATTTTTCAACATTCAACGGTTCGGTCCTCCAGTGCGTGTTACCGCACCTTCAACCTGGTCATGCCTAGATCGCCGGGTTTCGGGTCTAATACACCATACTCAGTCGCCCTATTCAGACTCGCTTTCGCTGCGCCTACACCTAACGGCTTAAGCTCGCATGGTACATTAAGTCACTGACCCATTATGCAAGAGGTACGCTGTCACCCCCTAAAGAGGCTCCAACTGCTTGTAAGCATCCGGTTTCAGGTACTGTTTCACTCCCCTCATCGGGGTGCTTTTCACCTTTCCCTCACGGTACTGTGTTCGCTATCGGTCATGTACGAGTATTTAGGCTTGGAGGGTGGTCCCCCCATGTTCAGACAGGATTTCACGTGTCCCGCCCTACTCGAGTCCTCATCTATCGTTTTCGCATACGGGACTGTCACCCACTATGGTCGACCTTTCCAAGTCGTTCTGCTAACTGAAGATGAGGCACTGGCCTGGTCCGCGTTCGCTCGCCACTACTAACGGAATCTCGGTTGATGTCTTTTCCTCCGGGTACTTAGATGTTTCAGTTCCCCGGGTTCGCTTCACCAAGTCTATGTATTCAACTTGGGATACCTTATCCACCTCACTCAATCATTGGCGAACCAACGGTCGAGAGAAATGGTGAAGGTGGGTTTCCCCATTCGGAAATCGTCGGATCAAAGCCTGCTCACGGCTCCCCGACGCTTATCGCAGCGTGCCACGTCCTTCATCGCCTGTACATGCCAAGGCATCCACCAGATGCTCTTACCTCACGCTTGAGAATCCACACCATCAACGACAACCCTGCATAGAGGTTGCGTTGTTAAACCACCTTAGTGGTCGTATTCTCCTAGAGAGAATACTTAGGTGCGGACGATTAATCTCAGCCAGATGTAAATCTGTATGTTGCGCGTCATATTGTACCCACTACGTCAGCAGGTACGACGCGCCACGGCATCGATTAAAAAACCCATTCACAATGTCAAAGAAGTGCAGGCAAATCCTGCGTAACCGGTCTTGCGACCGGAACCGTTGTCTTCATCTCTGGAGTATCTGTTAGAGCAGCAGTGCAACGCACTGTACCATCCTCAAGCCAATCTCTCGGCGAAGATGGTGGAGCCTATCGGGATCGAACCGATGACCTGATGCTTGCAAAGCAACCGCTCTCCCAGCTGAGCTAAGGCCCC
>NZ_BAAILP010000117.1:0-245 GCF_054589055.1 Novosphingobium sp. 11B
GGCCTGTTCGGGCATGGCGAGTTGGGCCTGTAGCTCAGTTGGTTAGAGCGCACCCCTGATAAGGGTGAGGTCAGTGGTTCGAATCCACTCAGGCCCACCACTTGCCATATCTAGACAGATAATGGGGCCTTAGCTCAGCTGGGAGAGCGGTTGCTTTGCAAGCATCAGGTCATCGGTTCGATCCCGATAGGCTCCACCATCTTCGCCGAGAGATTGGCTTGAGGATGGTACAGTGCGTTGCACTG
>NZ_BAAILP010000118.1:0-16340 GCF_054589055.1 Novosphingobium sp. 11B
CTTGATCCGGGACCGCTGGCCATGAACAGCCTACTTTGAAGCGCGCCTCCAAGGTATGCCTAAAGACAGCCACCGGTCCCGGATCAAGTCCGGGACGACGCATGCCTCAAGTGATCACATCCGGCGCCGTCCGCCCCGTATGCGCCGCAATCCCGGCGATCGTCTCAGCAGCAGCGATCTGGTGCTCCAGCATCGCCGACGTCTCCGCGTCGAGATCGCCGAAGCGCGGCTCGTAACGTTCGAGGTACACGCGCAAGGTCGCGCCCTGCGTGCCGGTGCCGGAGAGGCGGAAGACGATGCGGCTTCCGTCCTCGAACAGCACGCGGATACCCTGGTTCGCACTGACCGAACCATCGACGGGATCGGTATAAGAGAAGCTGTCCGCATGGCTGACCGTCAACGGCCCGAAAACAGCGCCCGGCAGCGTATCCAATTGCGTCTTGAGCCCGTCCATCAGCGCATTCGCGCCCTCGGTGGCGATGCCCTCGAAGTCGTGGCGCGTATAGTAGTTGCGACCGTAACGCGCCCAGTGCTCCCGCGCGAGGTCGTCCACGCTGATGCCGCGCACCGCCAGGATGTTGAGCCAAAGCAGAACCGCCCAGAGCCCGTCCTTCTCGCGCACGTGGTCGGAGCCGGTGCCCGCGCTTTCCTCGCCGCAGATCGTGACCTTGCCTGCATCGAGCAGGTTGCCGAAAAACTTCCAGCCAGTCGGCGTCTCGAAGACCGGCACGCCCAGCCCTTCGGCCACGCGGTCCGCCGCGCCGCTGGTCGGCATCGAACGGGCGATGCCCGCCAGCCGCCCGCGATAAGCCGGGGCGATCTCGATGTTGGCCGCCAGCATCGCCAGCGAATCCGAGGGCGTGATGAAGCGCCCGCGCCCGATGATGAGGTTGCGATCCCCGTCCCCGTCCGATGCGGCACCCAGATCGGGCGCGTCTTCGGACATCATCAGATCGTAGAGGTCCTTGGCATGGATCAGGTTGGGGTCGGGGTGGTGCCCGCCGAAGTCTTCCAGCGGCACGCCGTTGACGACGGTGCCGGGCGCGAAGCCGAGGCGGCGTTCCAGGATCTCGACCGCGTAGGGCCCGGTCACCGCGCTCATCGAATCCATGCGCATCGTGAAGCCCGAGGCGACGATCTTGCGGATCGCGTCGAATTCGAACAGTTCCTCCATGAGATCGGCGTAGTCGGCGACCGGGTCGATGACCTGCACGGTCATCGCGCCCACGTGCACCTCTCCAACGGCGTCGAGGTCGATGTCGGGCGCCTCCACCGTCAGCCAGCGATCGATCGTCTTCGTGCGATCCAGCACCGCGCCGGTGACGTTCTCGGGCGCGGGGCCGCCATTGGCGATGTTGTACTTGATGCCGAAGTCCTCGTCCGGCCCGCCGGGGTTGTGGCTGGCCGAGAGCACCAGCCCGCCGCTGGCGCCGTACTTGCGGATCACATGGCTCGCGGCCGGGGTGGAGAGGATGCCGCCCTGCCCCACCAGCACGCGGGCATAACCGTTGGCGGCCGCCATGCGGATCGCCTGCTGGATCACCGTGCGGTTGTGGTAGCGTCCGTCACCACCGATCACCAGCACCGCGCCGGGCTGCGGCTCGACGACGTCGAAGACCGACTGAATGAAGTTCTCGGCATAGCCCGGCTGCTGGAAGACCTTCACCTTCTTGCGCAGGCCCGAAGTGCCGGGCGCCTGACCGTCGAACGGGGTGGTCGGAACTGTGGCGATCTGGGTCAAGGACGGGGTCTCCAATGGTACGGCAACAGGCATGTGCGCAATAGACGACACTTTCGTGTCAGGACGCGTATTGTCAAATGGTTGCTTGCTGCAATGCGGCAGGCGACGCAGGGTTGCAGTCGTTCCGAGTTCATTAACTATCGACTATGTAAATAGCCGAGGATCGAACCCTTGCCCCTGCGCCTAGGACCTCGGCGCGCCGCACGAGTACTTGCCGGATGCATGCCCAGACCGCCCTGGCCGAAGAACCCGCCCGCCTCGCCGCCCTGCAACGCCTCGCCATTCTCGATACGCCGCGCGAAGAGGCGTTCGACAATGTCGTGAACCTCGTGCGCACGGTGCTGGGCGTGCCGATCTCCGCCGTCACGCTGGTGGACAAGGACCGCCAGTGGTTCAAGGCGATCGAGGGCATCGACGCCACCGAGACCCCGCGCAGCGAATCGTTCTGCGCCTACGCCATCCAGCAGCACGCCCCCTTGCTCATCCCCGACGCCACACAGGACCCGCGCGTTGCCGACTACCCCGCAGTGCTGCAGGACCCGCACGTGCGCGCCTATGCGGGCGTGCCGCTGGTGACGTCCGACGGCTACAATGTCGGCGCACTGTGCGCGGTCGATACCAAGACCCGCGAATTCACCGACGGCGAACTCGACATCCTGCGCAACTTCGCGCGGATCGTCGTCAACGAGATGGAACTGCGCCGCATCGCCGAGCGCGACCAGTTGACCGGCGCCCTCACCCGGCGCGGCTTCATCGAGAAGGCGAACCAGGAGATCGCGCGGTACCATCGCTACGGCCGCGCTGCTTCGCTGGTGCTGATCGACGTCGATCACTTCAAGTCCGTCAACGACACCTGGGGCCATCCCGCCGGAGACGCCGTCCTGCGCGATCTTGCCGCGACGCTGGGCGCGGCGGGCCGCTCCGCCGACGTGCTCGGCCGTCTCGGAGGCGAGGAATTCGCGATGATGCTGCCGGAAACCGGCGTGGGTGAAGCGCTTGCCGCCGCCGAACGGTTCCGCGCCGCGATCGAGGCGCGCCCTATCGTGGTCGCCCCGACGCGGACGATCGCAGTCACCGCCAGCTTCGGCATCGCCGCGCTCGATCAAGGCACAACCGTCGCCGAGGAATGGATCGCCCGCGCCGATGGTCCGCTTTACGAGGCCAAGCGCGGGGGCCGTAACCGCTGCGTCGTCGCCTGACGGATCAGGACGCGTCGCAAGCCTTGCCCGGCCGGGCGTAGCGCGGGTCTGCGCCCACCGCCCTATCGGTCAGGGCATTGAGGAACGCTTCGATGTCCGCCGTCTCGGCGGGCGACAGTCTCGTGCCATGGCGCGCGATGGCTTCGGTCATGGTGTCCGCGCTGCCGTCGTGGAGATAGGGCGCGGTCAGAGCGACATTGCGCAGCGAGGGCGTGCGGAACTTCCCGCGATCCTCCACCCGGCCAGTGGCACGCGCAAGGCCGAAGTCGCCGTTCGAAGGATCTGCCGGCGCTCCCGGCAGGCGGTGGAAGGCAAAGTCGGTGAACTCGCGGCCCGAGTGGCACCCGGCGCACTCGCCTTTCCCGCGAAACAGCGCCTCTCCGCGCGCGGCTGCTTCGTCCAGCACCGGGCCGCCCGCAGCAGCATGGTCCCAGTCGGTCTCGTGGCTGACGATCGTGCGCTGAAACGCTGCCAGCGCGGCCGATACCGAGGTAAAGTCAATCCGCCCGCGCGTCGCCGGGAACGCCGCCTTGAACAGCTTGCGATAGCAGGGATTGGCCGAGAGGCGGCGCGTCAGTTCGGCTTCCTGCCCCTTCATGCCCATTTCGACCGGGTCTTCGCCGGCAATCGGCACCAGCGCCTGCTGCTCGAGCGTGGCCAGCGAGGGATTGCCCCAGGTCAGCGGCGAAAAGCTGCCGACGTTTACCAGCGACGGCACGTTGCGCAGGCCCGGCTCGCCATGCGCGCCCGGGTGCGCGCGCACGCCGTCGGCAAAGCTGTGGCGCGGATCGTGGCACGTCGCGCAAGACAGCGTGCCGTTGATCGAGAGATCGCCATCATGGAACAGCCGCCGTCCGAGCGCGACTTGCGCATCGAGATTGCCCCGGCCGTCGCGCGCCATCCCTGCCCCGGCCGCAAGGACGAGGCTCGACAGCAGCAACGCCCAGCCCCCTGTATGCCTCATCGGACGGGAGCGACCATCACCGTAAGCACCTGTTCGCCATTGGCCGCGATCTGCAGCAGATGGCGACCAGCCGGAAGATCGTACTCGACCATCTTGGCGATGCCCGAGCAATCCGGCCCATGACCATGCGCTACCGATGGCACCGCCTTGCCCTCGACGATCACATCGACCCATGAACGCCCGCTCTGCGCCACGCGGTAGCGACCGGCAGCAGCGACGTCGAACGCAAAGAGCCCGCCGAAACTGACAGAACCGCCCGGCTTTCCGGGCTCGATCACGTACGTGACCTTCGGCGTCGGCGCGAGCGCGGCATCGGCAGCGACACCCTGCTCCAGCAGCGCCTTGGCCGCGCCGCTTGCCTTGACCGCCGCCTTCACCGGTCGATGTGCTGCACTCCATCCCGCAAGATCGGCCGGAACAGCAGCAGGCGCGGCGCAGGCGGCATGATCGTGGCCCGTCATCGCCCCGGGCATCGGCTCGGCCGCCTGCGCGGAACCTGTCGCCGCGATCGCAAGAAGAAGTGCGCCGAAGGTGCGTGTCATGATCATGGCTCCGTGCCCATTCTATGTTTCATGGAATATATTTGTGTACTGCCCGATGTAATTATGTACGGCGGGATACAGATTCGTTCCAAGCGCGAATCTTCAGAAGGTTCAAGGGGGATAATATGAAGTATGCGATCACCGCGGCGCTCGCCGCGTCGCTGGTCTGCGTGGCAGCGCCCGCATTCGCCGCTGATGACACCGACAATACTTTCGGCCTCGGCCAGATCGTCGTCACCGCGCCGCGCACGGGGAACGGCGACATTACCGCCTCCACCGTCAATGCCGAGGCGATCTACGATTTCTCGCGCGATACTCTGGATGAAGCGGTCAAGCTGATCCCCGGCGTCACCTCGGGCCTCTCGGGCAATTCGCGCAACGAGCGGCTGATCTACGTGCGCGGCTTCGACCGTTACCAGGTGCCGTTGTCGATCGACGGCATCCGCGTCTACCTGCCCGCCGACGGACGCCTCGACTACGGCCGCTTCCTGACGCCCGACGTCGCCGAGATCCAGGTCGCCAAGGGTTATGTCTCGGTGCTCAACGGTCCGGGCGCGATGGGCGGCGCGGTCAACCTCGTCACCCGCAAGCCGCAGAAGGAATTCGACGCCGAGGCGCGCTTCAGCCTGAACCTCGACAACGACGTGGACTATGCGGGCTACACCGGCTTCGTCTCGCTCGGCACGCGGCAGGAGAAGTGGTACGCGCAGGCCAGCTACGCGCGCAACTTCACCGATCACTGGGACCTTTCGAACAAGTTCGATGCCACCCACAACGAAGACGGCGGCGAACGTGACCTGTCCCGCTCGGAAGACTGGCGCGTAAACGCCAAGATCGGCTTCACCCCCAACGCCACCGATGAATACGCGATCAGTTTTACGCGGCAGGAGGGCGAGAAGCTCGCACCGCTCCACGTCTCCGACCTGACCGGCCTGCGTTACTGGACCTGGCCATACTGGAACCTGCAGAACGTCTACTTCCTCTCGACCACGCAACTGGGCGAGATCGCGACGCTGCGCACGCGCGCCTATTACAACACTTTCAAAAACAGCCTCGACAGCTTCGACAACGCCAATCTGAACACCCAGACGCGCGGCAGTTCGTTCAACAGCGCCTATAGCGACCGTGCCTACGGCGGCTCCGCCCAGCTGGACCTCAACCCCAGCGAGGCCGAGCGACTGAGCGTCTCGTTCCACTACCGCAACGACCGCCACCGCGAGATCCAGCAGGGCTTCCCTTCCGGCACATGGGAACCCTGGCAGACCACGATCGAGGAAACCTACAGCGCCGCGATCGAGAACGGCTACAAACTGACGCCGCAGTTGGAACTGGTCGTGGGTGCCAGCTACGACTGGCGCGACCTGCGCCGCGCCGAAGACTACACCTCGGGCGCTTTCGTCTACTACGACCTGCGCAACGGCGATGCGTGGAATGCACAAGGGCAACTGCTCTGGACGCCCGATGAGGCGACCACCGTGCACCTGTCGGTCTCCTCGCGTGCGCGCTTCCCGACCATCTTCGAGCGCTTCAGCACCCGCTTCGGCGGCGCCACCTCCAACCCCGACCTCAAGGCCGAACGCGCCACGCAAGTCGAACTGGGCGGCACACGCCAGTTCGGAGCGTTGCGCATCGAAGCTTCGGGCTGGTACGCCAAGGTCGATGACGCGATCGTCTCGTTCCCGTTCATCTACCAGGGCCAGTCCACCGCGCAGAGCCGCAACGTCGGCTCGGGCGATTACTACGGCGCCGACATCTCCGCGACCGCGCAGATCGCCGAGACGCTGCGTGTCGGCGCCAACTACGGCTGGGTGCATCGCAAGCTGAACGACCCCACGCTGTCGCGGATCACCTCGTTCCACATCACCGGCGTGCCCGAGCATTCGGGCTTCGTCTGGGCCGAGTGGTCGCCTATTCCGGCGCTGCGCATCCTGCCGAGCCTCGACGTCGCGTCGAAGCGCTGGACCGTAAACACCGCGGGAACCCGCTACTACCAGACCGGCAATTATGCACTGGCCAACCTGCGCGTGGACTTCGACGTGACCGAATGGGCCACCCTGGGCCTCGGCGGACGCAACCTGTTCGACGAGAACTACACCACCGTCGATGGCTACCCCGAGCAGGGACGCACCCTCTTCGTCAGCCTGCGCCTGAAGAACTAGAAAATCCCCATGGTCCTCATGCTGGCAACCGCATTGCCAGCAACGATGCAATGGTCGTCGAGCCGTATCTCCAGTGGCTCGACGATTTGCCTGAACCTGGCGGTGGCGGCGATGTCGTCAGCGCTGGGACGGGCTGCTCCAGACGGGTGATTATGCGCCAGTACGATGCGCCTGGCGTCAAGATCGAAGGCGCGGCGGACCGTCCGGCGCAGCGGGATCAGGCACTCTGTCCGTCTGCCGCCGGTGTAGAGGTCTTCGGCGATGTAGATGCCCTCGCCATTAAAATAGAAGACCTGCACGCACTCCTCGCGCCGGCAACCCAGTCGATTGACGAGGTAGCGCCTGAACTCGGCTGATCCGGTATCCAGTGGCAAGCCGCGCATCGCCTCGCGGGAAGCCGCTTCGGCAAGACGGCGGGCCGCCACGATCGCATCGGCGAGCCAGGCACTGGACGGGCCATCGTCGCCCATGGCCTGCCGCAGGGATTCGAGCGATGCGGAATAGATCGTACGCAGCGACCCGAAATGCCCGATCAGGCGCCCGGCAATATCCTCGCCGGCGTCTCCAGCGTAGGGAGCGAGGAGCGCCGCCAGGATGGATACTTGCCCAGCCTCGTGCGCCGCGACATGTGACATACCACGCCCAGCAGCATCGCCACGAACTGGATGTAGGAGGGCGTCACCGCCATGGCGTCGTAAGCGAAGGTGTTGATCTCCTCCAGCGCCAAACGGTAGAAATGCCCGAACATCGCTATGATCTGCGCACCAGCTATCCATAACGGATATATCCGGTTGGCATGAAGCGCGACGACGTACATGCCCGCCATCGCCAGCGCATCGATGCACAAGTGCCCGACGTTGGCATGACGCCAGATGATCGAGCCGCCAATCGCAAGGTGATGCAGCTTGTCGATTGCCCCCATGCCGAAGAGCGCCCCCGAAAGGACGCACTCCGGCGCAGGCATCCTGCGCGCCAGGCAGTAGAGGAAGAGCAGCGCATAGACGGCAAGCTGAATCTTGTCCTTGTGAAACCACAGGATTTCCAGCCAGGAATGCTCAGGCATGTCGCCTCCGCATTCCCGGCCGGACGGCATGGAATATCAGGCGCTGCGGAGCATCGGCTCTGCCACGGCGAGGCCGCTTTCCTTCGGGCAGGTGCCTGCGTCGTCCGTGATCGCCTTCACTTCGAGACCGACACCGCGCAGTTCCTGATGGACGCGGATCATGTCGTTCTGGCTTTCGATCAGCGTACGCTGAGCCTTGGCGAGGCGCATCAGTGCGGTCTGGCCAGTGAAGGTCTCCACCCCGTCCGCCTGACGGGCCAGCAGCATCGATTCCATCAGCCGCGCAGAAGCGAGAAGCGCGGAGTCGAGCGAAAGTTCGGCCTCGGGAAGCTGGCGGGCGATCCGGGCGGTAGCGGCAGCAATGGTCATCGACATGGCAATATTCCCCCTGACGCGGGACCGGCTCGGCGGACGCGCCACAAACACAGGTTTGGGGAGGCTGGAACAAGGCCGTTCCGATCAGATCAGATCGGCCAGCGCACGAACGACGCCAAGACCCACCATCGCCACCAGAAGCATACCCCCGGCGATGGCGACCATGGCGGCTGTCCGGCTTAGCCCGGCATTTGCCCCATCGAGCACCTCCGGGACGATCTGGCCGTAAGTCTCGCGCTGCCAGGGCGCCGTGACCGTGTAGGTCATGGCATCCGAGAGAGCGAGGCTTGCCGCCGGTTCGTCCTGAGCCCTGACTGATGCATCGGGCAGCACTTCCGGAACCTGAGGAATCTTATCTGGTATTGGATTACAGGGTGCGTCCTGATCCAGCAGATATTGCCTGTAGGTCCGCGCCAGTTCGGCGCGCGGCGGAGAGCCGGCTCGGATACGCACGCCCTCGATCCGCTGGTTCACGGCGCTTTCGGAGATGCCCAGTTCCCAGGCGATTTCCTTGCTGGTCCGATTTTCGGATACGAATCGCAGCACTTCATGCTGCTTGGGGGTCAGTCCGGGGAAGACATGCTGAAGCCCTGCGCCCTGCACGCGATTCGCTCCATGCTCGTTGAGATTTCTGTCCGCCATACTTTGCCAGCGACCCACCCGGCTCCGCCTTAAAACTAACCAACGATACTACGCAGCCGCAATCATAAACATAGTTAGTCAATATTTTACCATAAAAACATCGGGTTCCGAGGTAACAACGCGAAAAGGCCCGGCAACCGCCGGTGCGGTTGCCGGGCCTTTTCGCGGCCTCTCCGGCAAGTGGAGCTTATTCCTCGCCCATGCGCAGCGCAGCAATGAAGGCTTCCTGCGGAATCTGGACATTGCCATATTCACGCATGCGCTTCTTGCCTTCCTTCTGCTTGTCGAGGAGCTTCTTCTTGCGGCTGATGTCGCCGCCATAGCACTTGGCCGTAACGTCCTTGCGCATGGCGCTGATCGTCTCGCGCGCGATGACCTTGGCGCCGATCGCGGCCTGGATCGGCACCTTGAACATATGACGGGGGATCAGTTCCTTCAGCCGCTCGACCAGCGCGCGCCCGCGCGGCTCGGCCTGACTGCGGTGAACGATCATCGACAGCGCATCGACCGGCTCGTTGTTGACGAGAATGTTCATCATCACGAGGTCACCCTCCTGAAGCCCGGTCTGCTCGTAGTCGAAGCTGGCGTAGCCGCGGCTGATCGACTTGAGGCGGTCGTAGAAGTCGAACACAACTTCGTTCAGCGGCAAGTCGTAGGTCACCTGCGCACGGCCGCCGACGTACGTGAGGTCCTTCTGGATGCCGCGGCGATCCTGGCACAGCTTGAGGATCGAGCCGAGGTATTCGTCGGGCGTGTAGATCACCGCCTTGATCCACGGCTCCTCCATGAAGTCGATCTTCACGGGATCGGGCATGTCGGACGGATTGTGCAGTTCCTTGATCGACCCGTCGGTCATCGTCAGGCGATAGACCACCGAAGGCGCCGTGGTGATGAGATCGAGGTCGTACTCGCGGCTCAGGCGCTCCTGGATGATCTCCAGGTGCAGCAGGCCAAGGAAGCCGCAGCGGAAGCCGAAGCCCAGCGCCGCGCTCGATTCCATCTCGAAGCTGAACGAAGCATCGTTGAGGCGCAGTTTGCCGATCGATTCGCGCAGCTTCTCGAAGTCGTTGGCATCGACCGGGAACAGGCCGCAGAACACCACGGGCTGCACTTCCTTGTAGCCCGGCAGCGCCTGCGTGGCGCCCCCCTTCACCGTGGTGATGGTGTCACCGACCTTGGCCTGTTCGACTTCCTTGATCTGCGCGGTGATGAAGCCGATCTCGCCGGGGCCGAGTTCGGGCAGGTCGATGCGCTTGGGCGTGAAGCAGCCGACGCGATCGACGAGGTGGTCGGTGCCGCCCTGCATGAACTTGACGGGCAAGCCCTTCTTAATGACACCGTCGATGACGCGGACCAGAATGACGACGCCGAGGTACGGGTCGTACCACGAATCGACCAGCATCGCCTTCAGCGGCTTGTCGCGCTCGCCCTTGGGCGGCGGGATCTTCTTGACGACGGCTTCGAGCACTTCGGCGATGCCGATGCCCGACTTGGCGCTGGCCATGACCGCCTCGGAAGCGTCGATGCCGATCACTTCCTCGATCTCGTTGCGCACCTTCTCCGGCTCTGCTGCGGGCAGGTCGATCTTGTTGATGACCGGCACGATCTCGTGGTTGTGCTCGATCGACTGGTAGACGTTCGCCAGCGTCTGCGCTTCCACGCCCTGCGCGGCGTCCACCACCAGCAATGCGCCTTCGCAGGCGGCAAGGCTGCGGCTGACTTCGTAAGCGAAATCGACGTGGCCCGGCGTGTCCATGAGGTTCAGCTCATACGTCAGGCCATCGGAGGCGGTGTAGTTCAGGCGCACGGTCTGCGCCTTGATCGTGATGCCGCGTTCCTTCTCGATATCCATGTTGTCGAGCACCTGCGCGCTCATCTCGCGCTCGGACAGGCCGCCGGTGGTCTGGATCAGACGGTCGGCGAGCGTCGACTTGCCGTGGTCGATATGGGCAATGATGCTGAAATTACGGATCTGCGCGAGTTCGGTCATGGAAGCGCCGTTAGAGCATTTTACGCCGGTGTGAAATCACCTCCGGCGCGGGAAAATGCGAAAAAGTACGCAAGGCGTCACGCTGTACGGCGTAGCGGTGCCGTCTCCGACTTCTCGCGCCTCGGCCGGACCGGCGTGAACAGGACCGCGCCATTGCCGTCGAGTTCCAGCGGCTGCCCGAACTCGAGCCCCATGCGGTCCTCCTTGCACCAGCGCGAGGTCGCCATGACGACATAGTCATCCGCCAGATGCACACCGAATGTCGTTCCCACCGGCACGTTCCACAGGCCCTCGATCATCGCGCCGTGCTGCGAGATGTTGCGAATGGTGCCTTCGTAACTGTGCGGTCCATGTTCCAGCGCGACCTTGCGCAGCATCGTCTGCCGCGTCGCGCGGGCCGAACGCGGGCCTTTCGCCACGGCTATGAGGCCGTCGGCCAGTTGCGCCAGAACGCTCTGTGCATTGAGTGGTCGCTCGTAGATGTAGCCCTGCACGTGACTGCAGCCCAGCATGCGCACGAGGTCCAGTTCGTCCAGCGTTTCGACGCCTTCCGCAGTCGTCTCCATGCCGAGCGCCTCGGCAAGGTTGACGATCGAGGAGATGATCGCCCCGTTGCGGCTGCCCTGGATGGTGGCGCCCCGCACGAAGCTCTGGTCGATCTTGATCTTGTCGAACGGCGCCTTCTTCAGATAGCCGAGCGAGGAATAGCCCGTCCCGAAGTCGTCGAGCGCCAGCCGCACGCCGAGGTTCTTGAGCGCGGAGAACATTGCCTCGGTGGTCCTGTCGTCGCCGAGGAACACGCTCTCGGTGATCTCCAATTCCAGGCGCCCGGGCGAGACGCCTGCAGCGGCGATCGCGCTGGTGACGATGGCCGGCAGTGCGGGGTTGGCGAACTGCAGCGGCGAGACGTTGACCGCGACGCGCACCTCTTCCGGCCACTTTGCAAGATCGGCGCAGGCGGTGCGCAAGGCCCACTCGCCGATCTGCGCGACGAGGCCGGTCTCCTCGGCCACCGGCACGAACTTGGCCGGCGAGATATAGCCGTGCACCGGATGGTTCCAGCGCAGCAGCGCCTCGAAACCGGTGATCTTCTCGCTCGTGGTGCGCACTTGCGGCTGATAATGCAGTTCGAGAGACCCGCTGGCGATGGCGTCGCGCAAGTCCTGCTCAAGCTGTTGGCGCTCCTTGGCGTCGGAGTGCAGGTCCTCATCGTAGAAGTGATGCCGCCCGCGTCCGCCGCCCTTGGCCGCGTAAAGCGCGAGGTCCGCGTTGCGGATGAGTGCATCCGAGGTCATGCCGTCATCGGGGCACAGTGCGATGCCGACCGAGGCGCCGATGGTCACCCGCGCACCTTCGATGGTGTAGGGCTGCGACAGGTTCTCGATAATGCGGCGCGCCAGATGAGCCAGACCCTCGCGGTTCTGCGCGCCGTGGAGGATCACCTGGAACTCGTCGCCACCGAGGCGCCCGACGCGGCCGCGATCGCCCACGGTATTGCTCAGTCGTTCGGCGACCTGCTTGAGCAAGGCGTCGCCCGCCGGGTGCCCCATGGTGTCGTTGACCGCCTTGAAGCGGTCGAGGTCGAGCAGGAATACCGCACAGGCGCGGGTCTCTATGCGCGGGCTGGTCAGGATCTTCTCCAGCCACTCCGACATCTGGAAGCGGTTGGCCAGCTTGGTGAGCGAATCGAACCGGGCTAGCTGCGTGACGTGTGCCTGCGAGCGACGCTTTTCGGTCAGATCCGTGCCCGACCCACGGAAGCCCATGAAATTGTTGAACTGGTCGAGCACGGGGCGACCGGAGATCGACCACCAGCGCTCGTCCTTCTCGCCCGTCGCAGCACGCACGCCCAGGTCCTGGAACGAGGAGCGCGTGTTGAGATGGAACACCAGTGTGCGCTCCCCCTCCTGCCCCGCAGCTTCCAGCATGAACATGCCGGTGAAGGGCTTACCCTCCATCTCGGACACGGTGCTGCCCAACAAGGCGGCGATGCTCCGGGTCACATACGTGATCTTGCCCTGACGGTCGGTCTCCCAGAACCAGCCTTGCCCGGTCTGCTCGTACTCATGAAGCAATTGTTCGGCGCGGCGCTGCTCGCGCTCGCGCTCTGCATGGCGATTCGATTGCGACGACGCGGTACGCGCCTGCCGGATCGCCATGAGCAGGCCGATCACCGTGCCTACCGTCAGCAGTGTGAACGAGGCCATCGAGCCAGCGTGGAGCGAGCCGCCCCCCCATAGCCCTATCGTCGCGGCAATGATCGAGGTCAGTCGATTCTCCAGCAACGCCGTCGCCATCAACACGACGATGACGAAGATATTGACCGTCACCTCCCAGCCAAGGTGCGGGTGCAGGTTTGTCCAGCGCGCCGCTCCGAAGCCGAACAGCATCATCGGCAGCAGGATCGCGACGAACAGCAGCGGATAGCGCTGCCATCCATTGTGAACCACCCTGCGCTCCATGCGCGCATAGATCGAAGCAGGCAGGCACAGCGCCATGCCGAGGGCCATGCACAGGCCTGCCACCATGTCCGGCAATGTCCCGGATATAAGGCCCATCAGTAGCGCACTGACAAGCAGCGCCGGCCCCATCAGGACCCAGCGGCGACACGTGAAATAATGGAGGCAGTCTCCGGCATCGGGCCGCCCGCTCCATCGGGCGAACCCCGCGAAGGGGGAGGACGCAGCGGGTGCGGCATTGCCGTGCGAATCGTTCTTCGCCTCCTGCGCTGCGGGCAGAAGCCCTCGCTCGGCGCCCGAATGCGCCGCCTGTCGTTCGCCACGCAGACCCGGTTTCTTCATGCCCGCAACCATGCCTTTGCCGCCGTTGCGAAACCGTTAAGCGAGACGACCGCAATCGATCGGGCAACGATCCGGAATCCGAAGCATTTCACTTGATACCGCTTCGTCGCCGTGCTTGCTTCCATTCAACCGGCCGGCAACGAAGTCGGCCAGATACGGGAGACATAGCCATGCGGCACATCGCCATCGTCGGATCCGGCCCGGCGGGCTACTACACCGCCGAAGCCGCACTCAAGCAGTGGGGCGACGAGGTGCACGTCGATATATTCGACACTTTGCCCGTGCCCTTCGGTCTGATCCGCACCGGCGTCGCGCCCGACCATCAATCGATCAAGGCGGTCGCCCGTCGCTATGAAAACACGGCGCTCACCCGCAACGTCCGATTCGTCGGCAACGTGATGCTCGGCCGCGACGTGACGGTCGCCGAATTGCAGGACCTTTACGACGCCGTGGTCCTGGCCACCGGCGCGCCGCACGATCGCAAGCTCGGCCTCCCCGGTGAGCAATTGCCGGGCGTCTTCGGCTCCGCCGCGTTCGTCGGCTGGTACAACGGCCATCCGCAGTTTACCGGACTCGACCCGCAACTGGACCACGACACCGCCGTCATCGTCGGCAACGGCAATGTCGCGCTCGACGTGGCGCGTATCCTCGCCAAGTCGGAGGCGGAGTTCGCGGGGTCTGACATCGTCGCCCATGCCCTCGCCGCCCTGCACAATTCGGCGGTGCGGCGCATCGTGATCCTCGGGCGACGCGGACCGCACCAGATCGCGATGACACCCAAGGAACTGGGCGAACTCGCCAAGCTGGAACGTGCGCACCCCGTAGTGGATCCCGCCGACCTGCCTCCGCTGGAAGCCGACGCAGGCCTCGATACGGGGCTTCGCAAATCCCTCGGTCTGCTGCGCGCCTTCGCGACCAACCAGAACCCGCGCGCCGATGACGTCACGGTCGAATTCGACTTCTTCGCTGCCCCGAAGGCCATCCTCGGCGACACCCATGTCGAAGCGGTGGAAGTGGAACGCACCCGCCTGGAGAACGGCAAGGCCATCGGCACGGGAGAAACCTATCGCATCCCTGCCGGGATCGTCGTCGCCTGCATCGGCTATCAGACTTCGCCGATCCCCGACGTGCCCTATGACGAGCAGGGCGGCCGTTTCGCCAACATCGAAGGCCGCATCGCCCCCGGTCTCTACTGTGTGGGCTGGGCAAGGCGCGGGCCGACCGGGACGATCGGCACCAACCGCCCGGACGGATTTGCCATCGTCGAGAAGATCGCGGCGGACATGAAGGGCGATTCCGGCAAACCAGGCCGCCCTGGCTTCGATGCCCTCGCGGAACAGCGCGGCATCCAGGTCGTCAAGTTCACCGACTGGCAGAAGATCGACGAAGCCGAAGTCGCCGCTGCCCGCGATGGCGCCCCGCGCGAGAAGTTCGTCGAACTGGAAAAGATGATCGAGGCCACCGGACGGGCCTGAACCCTTAGCCATGACAAAGAAAAAGGGCCGGAGCTTTCGCCCCGGCCCTTTTCTTTGCCTGCCGTGAAGGTCAGACGCGCATCGGCATCAGCACGTAGAGCGCGGGGCTCTTGTCGTCCTGACGGATCAGCGTCGGCGCGGCCGCATCGGCAAGGTGGAGTTCCACCGTGTCGCCGTCGATCTGACCGAGGATGTCCTTGAGGTAATTGGCGTTGAAGCCAATCTCGAAGCCTTCAGCGGCGTACTGCGCGGGCACTTCCTCGGCCGCCGTGCCATTGTCGGGCGAGGTGACCGACAGGGTGATCCGGTCGCTGTCCAGCGCCATCTTCACCGCGCGGGTCTTCTCGGTGGCGATGGTCGCCACGCGGTCCACGCCCTGGAAGAAGCTCTTGGGATCGACCTTGAGCAGCTTGTCGTTCCCCGTCGGGATGACGCGGGTGTAGTCCGGGAAGGTGCCGTCGATCAGCTTGCTGGTCAGTACCACACCGTGCTCGCCGCCCAGCGTGAAGCGGATCTTGCTGGCCGACAGGTCGACGAGGACGTTGGTGTCCAGCGCCTCTTCGAGCAGCTTGCGCAGTTCGCCTACGCATTTGCGCGGCACGATCACGTCGGGCATGCCTTCCGAGCCGTCCGGACGGGCGATGGTGAAGCGCGCCAGACGGTGACCGTCAGTGGCGGCGGCCTTCAGTTCCTCGTCGCTGACGTGCAGGAAGATACCGTTGAGGTAGTAGCGCGTCTCTTCGGTCGAGATCGCGAAGCGGGTGCGGTCGATCAGCTGAGCCAGGGTGGCGGCGGGCACCTCGAAGCTGGTCGGCAGTTCGCCTTCCGCGATCATCGGGAAGTCGTCGCGCGGCAGCGTCGGCAGCTGGAAGCGGCTGCGACCGGCCTTCACGACCATGCGGTTGTCCGCCGAATCGAGGCTGACTTGGCTGCCCTCGGGCAGCTTGCGCGCGATGTCGAACAGCAGATGCGCCGAGACGGTGATCGCACCGGCCTGCTCCACCGAAACCGCGCTCAGCGTTTCCACGACCTGCAGGTCGAGGTCGGTCGCCATGATCTTGAGCGCACCGCCGGCGGCGGCCTCGATCAGCACGTTCGAGAGGATCGGAATGGTATTGCGGCGCTCGACGACCGACTGCACGTGGGAAAGGCAGCGCAGCAGCGTGGAACGTTCGATAGTGGCCTTCATGACAGCCTCAAGTCCCCCTTGGTCGGGCACGGGATAAGGATATCCCTTAAATTCGGACGACTATCTCTAACGGGAGTCGGGGCAGCGGCAAGCTGGAAGTGGCCGAAATACGGCGAATCTGGGGATAAATCGGGGGTTTGCGGCCCAATCGATCCCGCTAGTTGCCATATAGACGTCATTGCGAGCGAAGCGAAGCAACA
>NZ_BAAILP010000118.1:16534-23730 GCF_054589055.1 Novosphingobium sp. 11B
GTGCAGGGTCTGGCCGGTGACGTAGCCCGCTTCCTTGCTGGCAAGGTACACGGCGGCGGCAGCGATCTCGTCGCCCTCGCCCATGCGGCCGATCGGGATGCGGGCGTTGAGCGCGTCCTTCTGCGCGTCGGGCAGCACGTCGGTCATCGGCGTGCGGATGAAGCCCGGTGCGATGCAGTTCACCGTCACGCCGCGGCTGGCGATTTCCTGCGCGAGGCTCTTGGACATCGCGGTGATGCCACCCTTGGCCGCGCAGTAGTTCATCTGGCCGGGGTTGCCGGTAGTGCCGACCACCGAGGTCACGTTGATGATGCGGCCATAGCGCGCCTTCATCATCGGCTTGGTCACGGCGCGCATCAGGCGGAAGGTCGATTCGAGGTTGATGCGGATCACCTGATCCCACTCCTCGTCCTTCATGCGCATCGCGAGGTTGTCGCGCGTGATGCCGGCGTTGTTGACGAGAATGTCGATCTTGCCCAGCGACTCGAGCGCGGCGGGGACCAGCTTCTCGACCTGCTCGGCATCGCCCAGGTTGCAGGCGATGGAGACGTGGTCGACTTCCTGCAGATGCTGCGGGGTGTGCTCGTCGAGTTCTTCGCGGAAGGCGCGCAGCTTGTCGGCATTAGAGCCCGAAATTGCGAGGCGCGCACCTTGCGCCGCCAGAGCGCGGGCCACGGCCGAACCGATCCCGCCGCTTGCGCCGGTCACCAGGGCAGTCATTCCGTTGAGGTTGAACATGGCAAAACTCCTAGATCGCCATCCCGGCGATGCTTAATCAGACGGCGCATGGCCCCGGGTCAAGCCCGGGGCCATGCGGAAAATCAGAGGCTCTTGGCCAGCTCCTCGATCTCAGCCATCGAGATCGCGGCCACGACGTCCACCTCGCCCGCCGAGCGCTTGATCATCGGGCCGACGACCTTGCCGCCGATCTCGACGAAGCGCTCCACGCCCGCCGCGTGCATCGCGATGGCGCTCTCGCGCCAGCGGACACGGCCGGTGACCTGCTCCACCAGCAGACGCTGGACTTCGGCCGGGTCAGTCACCACCGCCGCTGTCACGTTGGCGAACAGCGCGACGCGCAGCGCGCCCGGAGGGGTCGCGGCGAGCGCCTCGGCCATGGCGTCGGCGGCGGGCTGCATCAGCGGGCAGTGGAACGGTGCCGAGACCGGCAGCGCGATGCCGCGCTTGATGCCGTGATCCTTGACCAGCGCGATGGCGCGCTCGATTGCTTCCTTGTGGCCCGAGATCACGACCTGCGTGGGGTCATTGTCGTTGGCGACGGTGCAGACCTGACCCTCGGCCGCCGCTTCGGCGAGCGCAGTGGCCTTCTCGATGTCGGCGCCCAGCAGCGCGGCCATGGCGCCCACGCCGACCGGCACGGCGGCCTGCATCGACTGGCCGCGCAGCTTCAGCAGGCGCGCGGTGTCGGCAAGGCTGAAGGCCCCTGCGGCGCAGAGCGCGGTGTACTCACCCAGCGAGTGACCGGCGACGAAGTCCGCCTTGTCGGCGAGGCTGATGCCGCCTTCCTTCTCCAGCACGCGCAGCACCGCGATGGCGTTCGCCATGATCGCAGGCTGGGCGTTCTCGGTGAGGGTGAGCTGGTCCTCGGGGCCTTCGCTCATGATGCGGAACAGGTTTTGGCCGAGAGCTTCGTCGACCTCCTGGAAGACCTCGCGCGCGACGGCGCTGGCCTGTGCGAGTTCGGCGCCCATGCCGACCTTCTGGCTACCCTGTCCGGGGAAAACGAATGCACGCATCTGCGACCGCTCCTTGGCTTGCACGGCGGGCGGGGAGCCTCTCGCCGATTGCGAATCGATTGTGGCGCGGCGGGTTATTGACCTTGGCCGCTCAGGGCAAGCCCCGAGACACGCGCGTCACCCGAAAGCGATGTCCTGGGTGGCGCCCTTCGAGAAGTCGCCCGCCTTGCGCCGCACGTATTCGTAGAACCCCTTGAGGTTGTCGGTCGGCTCGTACAATTCGAGCATGTGCCCGTAAGTCGCTATCGTATCGAGGAAAACGTAACGGAACCCGTCGGTCATCTGCGCGTCTAGCGCCAGCGTAGCCCCTCGCCCGGTGAAGTCGGCGACGGCTGCATCCAGATTATCGACGAACAAGGCGACGTGATGCAGTCCCTCCCTCCCCGAGCCTTCCGGATAGAGGTCATGAAAGGCCGAGGGGCCGGGATTGTTCTGCTGACAGAACTCGATCATCACTTCGCCCCACTGGCCGTAGGCGCTGGAGTGGTCGAGTTCTCGCTCCACCCCGCGATGGACGGCGCGGGTCAGCGCGATATGGTCGGCCACGTAGTAAGGCCCAGAGCCGAAGGCCGCGGAATGGGCCCGCGCGGCGGCGCGCACATCCGGCACGAAGTAGGCGATCTGGCGGATCGGCAAGGGCGCCATCAATCTCTCCCGTTCTGTTTGAGCTGGAGAGTGGCGTCTTCGTCAGCCGAAGGGAACTATCTTATTTGCGGCATCGTGACCGATGTCCGCCACGCCGAGGAAAGCGATCGCGTGGCGTTCGCACCAGTAGCGCGCGATCTGCTCGGCATCGGCGCCGAAGGGGCGGTCGTTCTCCGGCACGTCGCTGACGCGGCCGAGGCGAAGGCCCGCGATGCCGCCGAGATGCGCGGTCGCGTGGAAGAACAGGCGGTCGACGGCGTAGAGATATTCGGAGACTTCCTCCACCATGACCACGTGGTTGGCGAGCCCCGGCATCAGCCGCGTGCCACCAAGCATGGCCAGCGTCATCAGGTTGAAGGCGGCGACGGCGTGGCGCTCGCCGCCAAGCGAGGGTTCGAGGCCCTGCTTGTCACCCGCGAGGTAGGCGAGCGCACGGCGCACCGCATCGGCGCCACCTGCGCGCCGAATGTCCGCCAGCATGGGGCCGTGGACGGGCTTGCCGATCCGCTCGCGATAGAGCCCGCCAAGCACATAGCCTGCGTCCGAATAGCCGAGGTAGGTCTTGCCGACCGCCGCATGACCCATCTGCTCCAGCGCGGCCTCCGCAATCCGGCACGCACCGTAGCCGCCCCGCGCGAACCACACGGCATCAACGGATGGATCGTTGGCGCACTCCAGCAGAGAACCGAGGCGTTGTTCGTCAGTTCCGGCGAAGTGCCCCTCCTGCGCGAAGCATTGCTCGTGAACGACGAGTTCCACGCCGGGGAACTCGGCAGCGGCGAGCGCGCGGACGGCCTCGGCATCCTCGCGGGTGATCGGGGTGGACGGTGCGCAGACGGCGATACGTGTCATGCCATGCATTCCTATCGAGGTTGTCACGGCGGGCAAGGCCGCATACGGCTTGCGGTCTATGACCGACCTGCCAACGCCCTCCAGCGACCTCACTACTCACCCCTGGTTCTTCTGCGGCATCGGCGGCTCCGGCATGCTGCCGCTGGCGCTGATCCTCAAGGGCCACGGCGCGAGCATCGGCGGCTCGGACCGCAGCCGCGACCAGGGCCGGACGCCCGAGAAGTTCGCCTGGCTCGAATCGCTGGGCTTCGAGCTGTTCCCGCAGGACGGCAGCGGCGTGATCTCGGCCGAGCAGACGCTGGTGGCCTCGGCGGCGGTGGAGGACACCGTGCCCGAAGTCGTACGGGCGACGCAGCTAGGGTGCCCCCGGATGAGCCGTGCGCAGCTGCTGGCCACGCTGTTCAACGCCGCGCCCTTCGGCGTGGCGATCGGCGGCACCTCGGGCAAATCGACCGTCACCGGCATGACCGGCTGGATCATGACCGCTTGCGGCCGCGATCCGACGATCATGAACGGCGCGGTGATGAAGAACTTCGTCAGCCCCGATGCGCCCTTTGCCAGTGCCCGCGTCGGACAGGGTGATGCCTTCGTGTCAGAGGTGGACGAAAGCGACGGCTCGATCGCGCTCTATCGCCCCAAGGTGGCGGTGCTGGGCAACGTCAGCCTCGACCACAAGAGCCTCGAGGAACTGCGCGAGTTGTTCGGCGACTTCCTCGCCCGCGCCGAAGTATCGGCGATAAACCTCGACGATGCGGAAACCGCCGCGCTGGCCCACCGGACGCGCTCACTGGTGACCTTCGGGATCACTTCGCCCGAAGCCCATATCGCCGCGATAGACGTGGTCGAGGGGCCGACTTCGCTGTCCGCCACGATCCTCGACAGGCGCGACGGCACCGAGCATGCGCTGGCGCTGAAGGTGCCCGGCCGCCACAACCTCTACAATGCGCTCGCCGCAATCGCTGCCGCCAATGCCGCCGGCGTGCCGGTTGCCGAGGCGGTCGCCGCGCTCGGCAGCTTCGCGGGGCTGGCGCGGCGCTTCGACGTGGTCGGCACCTCGCCCTCGGGGATAGCGGTGATCGACGACTTCGGGCACAACCCGGACAAGGTCTCGGCGACGCTCTCGACGCTCAAGGTGCATCCGGGCCGCGTCATCGCGCTCTTCCAGCCGCACGGTTATGGTCCCTTGCGGCAGATGGGCGCCGAACTGGCCGAAGTCATCGCCCGCAAGCTGGGGTCGGACGACCTGACCATCCTGTGCGATCCGGTCTACTTCGGCGGCACCGTGGATCGCAGCGAAGGCTCGGAACGGATCGTCCGGCTGATCGAAAGCCACGGCGGCAAGGCGGAATACCTGCCCAGCCGCGCCGACTGCGGCAAGCGGATCGCCGAGATCGCGCAGGCAGGCGACCGCGTGGTCATCATGGGCGCGCGGGACGATACGTTGACGGCGTTCGCGAAGGATGTTCTGGCCGCCCTGCCCTGACGTCGCCCCGGACTTGATCCGGTATCGGTGGCAGTCTTGAGGCGGGAGCTATTGGCAGGGCGCCCCGCTGCGATCCGGGCTGTCCACGGCCAGCGGTCCCGGATCAAGTCCGGGACGACGCCGCCTTCAAACTCCGCCTCAGTGTCCCTTGCCGCGCGCCTTGGCGACGAGGTGCACCACCACCGCTACCACCGCGCCCAGCACCAGCCCGACCACTGCCGAAGCCACAGCGTAGCCCAGCCAGCCGAACACCGGCCCCAGCGGCCCGGTCGCCCCGGCCAGCGCATGCTCGATGCCGTGCGCCATGTGTGCGGGCGCGGGCAGGCCCAGTTCCTCCAGCCCATGGACGATAATCCCGCCGCCGACCCACAGCATCGCCACCGTGCCGACGCTGCCCAGAACCTTGAGCACGATCGGCATTGCCTTCAGCAGCCCGCGCCCCAGCGCCTGCGCGCTCGCGCCCGGCTTCTTGGTCAGGTGCAGGCCGACGTCGTCCATCTTCACGATCAGCGCCACCGCGCCGTAGACGCCGATGGTGATGAGAATGCCCACCACCGCCAGTGCCACAGCGCGGGCGATGAAGCTGGAATCCTCCACTTGCGACAGCGCGATCGCCATGATCTCGGCCGAGAGGATCAGGTCGGTGCGGATCGCCCCGGCAACGCGGGTCTTCTCGAAAGTGGCGACATCGCTCACCGGATCGTCCAACGTCTCGCCGTGCTTCTCGCCGCCCAGCTTCTCCAGCACCTTCTCGGCGCCCTCGAACGCGAGGTAGAGGCCGCCCGCCATCAGGATCGGGGTGATCGCCATCGGCAGGAAGGCGCTCAGCAGCAGCGCCACCGGCAGCAGGATCACCAGCTTGTTGAACAGCGAGCCCTTTGTGATCTTCCAGATGATCGGCAGTTCGCGATCGGGCGTGAAGCCGGTGACATAGCCCGGCGTCACCGCCGCATCGTCGATCACCACGCCCGCCGCCTTGGTGCCGGCCTTGGCCACCCCCGCCGCCACGTCGTCCATGGAGGCGGCAGCGGCACGAGCGATGACCGCAACGTCGTCAAGCAGGGCGACAAGGCCGGAAGGCATTCTATTTCCTTTTGTTTGCAAGTGCGAACGAAGCCGCTGCATGCGGGGTAATCAGCCTGTGATCAAGCGAAAGCGAAACGGACTTAAATCCTGCGCGCACCCGCCGTTCTTCTGGACATGTGAAGAGCGCTCCACTTCCGGGGCCGCTCGAAAGGCTTACCGGGGTTCAACACATGTCAGTCATCAACACCAACATCAGCGCGATCCGCGCTTCCAACGCTTCGAATTCTGCCAACAAGGCGCTGGGCACGGCGATGGAGCGCCTGTCGACCGGCAAGCGCATCAACTCGGCCAAGGACGATGCGGCGGGCCTTGCGATCTCGACCTCGATGACCTCGCAGATCCGCGGCATGAGCCAGGGCATCCGCAACGCCAACGACGGTATCTCGCTGGCGCAGACCGCCGAAGGCACGCTGTCGGAAGTCGGCAACATGCTGCAGCGCGTGCGCGAACTGGCGATCCAGTCGGCTTCGGGCACCTACCAGACCTCGGACCGCGCGGCGATGCAGCAGGAAGTCACCGCGCTCACCACGCAGATCAACGACAGCTTCACGCAGGCCAAGTTCAACGGCAACACGCTGATCTCGACCACCGCGGGCGCTGACCTGACCTTCAACATCCAGACCGGTTCGCAGGGCGGCCAGCAGGTCGTGCTGACCTCCAAGGCGATCGACGGCACCAAGGTCTCGGCGACTGCCCTCGACGTGACCGATGCGACCAAGGCGGCGACCACGCTGACCAACGTCGATGCCGCGCTGTCGGACGTCAACGCCACCCGCGCCTCGCTGGGTGCTGGCCAGAACCGCCTCGAATCGGCGATCAACAACCTGACCAACACCACCACCAACCTGGCCGACGCCCGCAGCCGCATCGAGGACGCCGATTACTCGGCCGAAACCACCGCGATGGCCAAGGCGCAGATCCTCAGCCAGGCATCCACCGCGATGCTGGCGCAGGCCAACCAGAGCCAGCAGAACGTCCTCTCGCTGCTGCGCTAAGAGACTGGATACAAGCCTTCCCGTCCCCCGGAAGGCCCGGAAGCCCGGCGGTCGTTTCCCCCGACCGTCGGGCGTTTCCGTGTCTGCACAAGGTGACAGGTTTACACGGTTTACACGGTCCAGAGGGCAAAGGTGTCACCTTAGGGCCGGAATGTGTCACCTTAGGAGCGTAAGGTGACACATTTTGCGGACGATGTGTCACCTTACGCGAAGGAAGTGTCACCTTGTGGTGTAACCTTGTGGAGTGCGAGGCGGTTCGGCAGGGCATGGGGCGCAATGTATCGGATGCCGCCTGGTGTAGGAAAGCGGACCAGGGATATCCTCCCTGTCGCGCAGCGATGGGGAGGTGGCAGCGACGCAGTCGCTGACGGAGGGGGA
>NZ_BAAILP010000118.1:23928-30484 GCF_054589055.1 Novosphingobium sp. 11B
GATCCATTCGCGCATCGGGTCCCATTCGGCGATGGTCCGGCAATAGGCCTCGCACGGTTCCGGCAGCGCCACCGCGTAGCTGACGAAGCGCGTCGTCACCGGGGCATACATCGCGTCCGCCACCGTCGGCTGCGCCCCGAACAGGAACGGGCCGCCGTAACGATCGAGGCATTCCAGCCAGATCGCCTCGATCCGCTCGATGTCGGGACGCGCGCCGGAGAACACCGGGAACTTCGCATGGCGCACCTTCAGGTTCATCGGCAGCGCCGAGCGCAAGTTGGTGAAGCCCGAGTGGATCTCTCCCGATATCGAGCGGCAATGCGCTCGTGCGATCGGGTCGGCCGGAAGCATCTGCGCATCGGGAAACCGCTCGTTGAGGAACTCCGCGATCGCCAGCGTGTCCCACACGCTCGCTCCCTGCCACGTCAGGCGCGGCACCAGCACCGAGGGCGAGAGCAGCAGCAGTTCCGCGCGGTTGGCGGCATCGTTGGCGACCATCTTCTCGGTCACCTCCAGCCCGGCAAGACGGCACAGCAGCCAGCCGCGCAGCGACCATGCCGAATAGGTCTTGCTGGAGATCGTCAGCGTAGCACCGGAATCGACCATGACCTGCCCCTTCATTCAGCTTGCATCGGGTTATGATGCAGCGCAGCATGATTGTACAACCGTTTGCGTGCACACTCGCCGAATCGCGAGGTGCCTGAGGGATATTGCGGATGCTCTATGACGCCTATCAGGCTTATTGCGACGTCCTGACCCCGGCGCGCCTGACCGCACGCGCGGCGACCGGTTTTCGCGACAAGTTCCTGGGCGGGGCGAAGACGATGCCGATGGCGCGCCGCCTGTTCGCTCTGGCCGAGACGTTCGACAAATCGACGATCACCCACAAGCGCCCGCCTTACGACATCGATGAAGTGCTCTGCGGCAATACCATGACGCCGGTGGTCGAGGACGTGGCGCTGGCCCTGCCCTTCGGCGATCTGCTCCACTTCGCCAAGCCGGAGGTGACCACGCCGCAACCCAAAGTGCTGGTGGTGGCGCCGCTTTCGGGCCACTTCGCCACGCTTCTGCGCAATACGGTCGCGACGCTGCTGCGCGACCACGACGTCTACATCACCGACTGGAAGAACGCGCGCGACGTGCCGCTGTCCGCAGGCAAGTTCGGGCTGGACGAATACATCGACTACGTCATCCGCTTCCTTCAGGAGATCGGCGATCCGGCGGCAAGGCGCGGCGCCAACGTGCTGGCGGTGTGCCAGCCCTGCGTGCCGGTTCTGGCGGCGGTGGCCATCATGGCGCAGGACGACGACCCGTGCCAGCCGCGCACCATGTCGCTGCTTGGCGGGCCGGTGGACGTGCGCGAATCCCCCACGGTGGTGAACGAACTTGCCAACGCGCAGAGCTACGACTGGTTCGAGAACAACCTCATCCACACCGTTCCGTGGCGCTACAAGGGCGGTGGACGCAAGGTCTATCCGGGGTTCATCCAGCTCACCGCGTTCATGTCGATGAACATGGGGCGGCACAATGCGCAGTTCCGCAAGCTCTACCAGCACCTCGCCGACCTCGAGATGGACGAAGCGGCGAAGATCGAGGACTTCTACGACGAATATCTCGCCGTGCTGGACATGACGGCGGAGTTCTACCTCGAAACGATCGACCGGGTGTTCCAGCAGGCGCAGCTGGCGAAGGGCGAACTGGTGCACCGCAGCCGCCGGGTGGACTGCGCGGCGATCCGCAAGACCGCGCTGCTCACCGTCGAGGGCGAGCGCGACGACATCTGCGCGGTGGGCCAGACGGCGGCGGCGCACCTGCTGTGCACCAGCCTGAGGCCCCACCTGAGGCGGCACCACCTGCAGCCGGGCGTGGGGCATTACGGCGTGTTCTCGGGCTCGAAGTGGGAGCGCGAGGTCTATCCGCAAGTGCGAGCCATGATCCTGGCGATGGCCTGATAGCCAAATCCTCCCTGTTGCGAAGCAATGGGGAGGTGGCAGCCCGCAGGGCTGACGGAGGGGGCGTCATCTCCCCCTCCACCAGCCTGCGGCGGCGGTCCCCCTCCCCATCGCTACGCGACGGGGAGGATGAAGCGCTCCTCAATACCCCTGCTTGGCCAGCCAGGCGTCCACTTCCGGCATGCGGGTCTGGCCGACCTGGATGCGGTTCTGGATCTTGGCGATCGCCTCGTCCACCGGACGGCGCGAACCGGCCGCGAGGCGCTGCTTCGCATAAGCATCCAGCTTGGCCGGCATCGCCGGATCGGAACTGCCGGTGGCCAGACGCCCGACGTAGCGTGTCGCGCCCGAGCTATCGACGCGGCTCATCACCGCATCGTAGTTGGCGAGGACGAAGTCGAACGCCTGCTCGGGATGCTCGCCGCCGACGGCGCTGACGATCACCGGGCTGGTGGTCACGCCCGGCTCGTCGGTGAGCGACAGGGCCAGCGCCTTGTCGGCCAGCGCCTTGTCGTTGGCGCGGCCCAGCAGCGAGTAGAGCGTGGTCTTGACCTGCGCCGAGGTCTCTTCCTGCGCCATCGTGTGCAGCTTGTCCCAGGTCGCCGCGTCCGCGTTCTTCGCGACGACGGTGAGCACCGCCACCTTCACCGAGGGATCGATCGAGGCCGGATCGGCGAAGCGGCGACGTGCCTCGGCGACCACCGAGGGTTCGCCCAGCGCGCCCAGCGTGTCGATCAGCGTGGCGCGCAGGTCGCCGGCGGTGGCCTGCTCGTCCGCCTTCGGCTCCCAGCCCAGCGTGTTCAGCACCGGCAGCAGGCGCTTCGTGGCGAAGCGCGAGAGAGCCGCCTTGCGCTTCGCGTTGTCCTTGGCGAAGTCGGCTAGGCCGCCGATCACCTTGGCCGCGCGCTCCATCACCTGCGGCGAGGCATTGGCGGGCAGGTTCTTCACCACGTCGAGCATGTCGGCCATCGGCTGGTTGCCCGCGTAGCCGAGCGCCACCGCATCGTTGAGGATGCCGAGCTGGTCGACCGGCTGCACCGAAGCGATGCCCTTGACCAGACCCGCGAAGGTCTTCGCATCATAGAGCACGCGGTAGTAGCCCGACTGGCCCGCATTGACGACGACCGGACCGCAGCCCGCGACCTTGAGCGAACCCTTGCCCTGCAGCAGCGTCTCGGCCCTGGTGTCGTCCGTGCCCGCAGCGCTGACCGGCACGCGCCAGGCGAGCGGCTGCTTGTCGGCGCGGTCGCGGGTGAACTCGCCCTGCTCCAGCGCCAGCGTCGTCGAACCGGCGGCGCACGAGGACGTCACCTTCACCAGCGGAATGCCCGGCTGCAGCGTGAAGTCGTGCGCGATCTGGCTGATCGGCTTGCCCGAAGCCTTGTCGATCTCGCGCCACAGGTCGTCGGTGACGGTGTTGGAGTGCTTGTAGCGCGCCATGTAGGCCTGCACGCCCTTCTGCCACTCGTCCGAACCGGCATAGGCTTCGAGCATGCGGATCACCGCCTCGCCCTTGGCGTAGGTGATGTTGTCGAAGGCCTGGCTGGCTTCTTCAACGGTCGCGATGTGGTGGATGATCGGGTGCGTGGTGACGTAGGCGTCCTGGTCCATGGCGCGCTCACGCTCGCCGGTGGCGGTCAGTTCGGGGTGCCATTCGGGGTGGAACTTGGCTGCCGCGCGGCTTTCCATCCACGAGGCGAAACCCTCGTTCAACCACAGGTCGTCCCACCACGACATCGTGACGAGATCGCCGAACCACTGGTGCGCCATTTCATGCGCGACGACCGTGAAGATGCGCTGGCGCAGCGCGTTCGACGCGATCTTGGGATCGAGCAGCATCGCGTTCTCGAAGTAGAAGATGCCGCCCCAGTTCTCCATGGCGGAGAAGAACTGGCTGCGCCCCGGCGCCGCGATGTGGTCGAGCTTGGGCAGCGGGTACTTCTCGCCGAAGTAGCTGTTCATCCACGGCAGCAGGTCGGCCGAGGCGTTCAGCGCGTAATCCGCTTGCGCCAGATCGCCCTTCTTGGTGAGCACGCCCACTTCGGTGTCGCCCGCCATCTTGGTCTTGCGCTCGAAATCGCCGAGGCCGAAGAACAGCAGGTAGGTCGACATCTTGGGGCTGGTGCCGAAGGTCACCAGCGTCTTGCCGCCCCCCAGATCCTTGCGGCTTTCCACCGGCAGGTTGCCGACGGCGACTTCCTCGGTCGGCACGATCGTCTTGAGGCTGAAGGTCGCCTTGTAGAACGGCTCGTCCCACGAAGGCATGAAGCGGCGCGCGTCCGAGTTCTCGAACTGGGTGAACAGCGCGCGCTTGGCCGAACCGTCCGCCGCCTTGTAGTCCAGCGCGAAGAGGCCGTAGGCCTGCGTATTGATCTTGCCCGCATAGTCGATCGACAGCACGTAGCTGCCCGGCGCGATGGGCTTGGCAAACGTGAAGGTCGCGGTCTGCGCGGCCTCGTCGAGCGAGACGGTGGGCGTACCGGCCTTCTTGCCCGATTTGGTCAGTGCCGCCTTGGCGATCGTCAGCTCGGCCGCCTGCAGCGTGATGGTCTGCGTCGCCTCGACCACGTCGATGGTGATCGCCGCCTTGCCCGCGAAGGTCATCGCCTTGGCATCGGGAGTGACGGTGATGTCGTAGTGGCTGGGGCGAACGCTGCGCGGAAGCTGCGTAGTCACCGTCTCCGCCGTTGCGCCCTTGGTCGTGGAAGCCGTTCCAACCTCCTGTGCGGAAACGGAAAACGGAAGGGCAACGCCGGCGAGAAGCGCCAGCGCGGCGCGACGATACGGTTTCTTCATGGACGACTCACACCAGATGGGGGGATGACGCCTTGCTAACGTCCTGTCGCGAGCACGCAACAATTTACCTGTTGTGTGCAATTTTAAACGCTGCGGGAGTCACAGGGCCCACCCCGTCCGGCTAGGCAGCAAGCTGCCAAGCCTTCCAGCCCTCCCGCGAGCGGGAGGGCTGACCTCACTTCTCCCTTCTCGCCTGCGGGAGGGGCAGGGGGTGGGCTTCCCCCTTCTCTGCCCACACCGCGCTTGCATTCCGTCCAAAATCCGCTAAGCGCGCCCCTTCCCCAAAGTCCGAGGACACGGGGAAACCCAAAGAAAGCCGGAGGGGCCTCGCAATCCCGCGAGTCGCCAGCGATCGGTTAGACTAGATAAAGGAAGCTGCCGTGGCTCTATATGAGCACGTGTTCCTGGCACGCCAGGACCTCAGCCAGGCGCAAGTCGATGCGCTTGCTGCCGCCGCCACCGAGATCGTCGAGTCGAACCAGGGCAAGGTCGTCAAGACCGAGACCTGGGGCCTCAAGAATCTCGCGTACAAGATCAAGCGCAACCGCAAGGCTCACTTCGTGATGCTGAACATCGAGGCTTCGGGCGACGTCGTCGCCGAGCTCGAGCGCCAGACGCAGATCAACGAAGACGTCATCCGCTACGTGACCATCCGCGTCGACGAGCACGAGGAAGGCCCTTCGGTCATGATGCGCAAGACCGACCGCGAGCGTACTCGCCGTCGCGAACGTGAAGGGAACTGATTTCCATGGCACGTGCATTCTTCCGCCGCCGCAAGTCCTGCCCGTTCTCGGGCAAGAACGCGCCGAAGATCGACTACAAGGACGTTCGTCTGCTCCAGGGCTTCATGTCCGAGCGTGGCAAGATCGTCCCCAGCCGCATCACCGCGGTTTCCGCAAAGAAGCAGCGTGAGCTGGGCCAGGCTATCAAGCGTGCCCGCCACATCGGCCTGCTTCCCTTCATCGTGAAGTAAGGGAGGGACCTACCCATGCAGATCATCCTCCTGGAACGCATCGAGAAGCTCGGCGCCATCGGCGACGTCGTCTCGGTCAAGGACGGTTACGCTCGTAACTACCTGCTTCCGAACAAGAAGGCCCTCCGCGCCAACGACGCGAACAAGAAGGTCTTCGAAGCCAACCGCGCCAAGATCGAAGCCGACAACGCTGAGCGTCGTTCGGCTGCCGAAGCCAACTCGGGCAACGTCGAAGGCAAGCAGATCGTCCTGATCCGCGCCTCGTCGAACTCGGGCCAGCTTTACGGTTCGGTCTCGGTCCGCGACATCGTCGACGGCCTGAACGCCGAAGGCGCGAACGTGTCGAAGCAGATGATCGTGCTCGAGCGCCCGATCAAGACGCTCGGCATCTTCGACGTCAAGGTTTCGCTGCACCCCGAAGTTGCGGTCAACGTCAAGGTGAACGTCGCCCGTTCGCCCGACGAAGCCGAACTGCAGTCGCAGGGCGTGGACGTGATGGCCGCGATGTTCGAACAGGACGTCTCGGGCTTCACCGAAGCCTACGACCCGAACGCCGAACCCGGCGAAATCGCGGTCGAGGAAACCGAGGAAGAGGGCGAGGCCCAGGCCTGAGCCTTTCCTTCGGTTACCGAGGAATAGCAAAGCCCTCGTTCCCCAGCGGAACGGGGGCTTTTCCTTTTGGCACAATGCTGGTTCGTGCCCATGGGGCTTCGACAAGCTCAGCCTGAGCGGTGTTGAGAGCAGGCTCTCAGAGCATCCGATGCCCCCTTCGTCATTGCGAGCGCAGCGAAGCAATCCGGGGCAATTCAGCGCCGCTCTGGATTGCTTCGCTGCG
>NZ_BAAILP010000119.1:0-445 GCF_054589055.1 Novosphingobium sp. 11B
CAGGTTGCGGAAAAAGGCTCTTTCCTTGAACCGCTTGAGGTGATTCAGACGCCTTCAACTGAGGTTGAAGGATTTGAGATGCGGGGCGGCGATTACCGGAGCGAAGGGTTGTTTTCCTACGTGAGCTGCGAAGCTCGGGTTCCGGCTAACCATCCACTTCGGGCGATCCGCGCGATCGTCGACGAAGCTCTCGAGGTGATGTCGGCTGATTTCGATGCGATGTATTCGCGCATTGGCCGGCCATCGATCCCGCCCGAGAAGCTGCTGCGCGCATTGCTCCTGCAGGCTTTCTATACGATCCGCTCGGAGCGCCAGCTCATGGAGCAGATGGATTACAACCTGCTCTTCCGCTGGTTTGTCGGCCTGGCGATGGATGCGCCGATCTGGGATGTCACGGTCTTCACCAAGAACCGCGAGAGGCTACTATCCAGGGACGTTGCCGCCA
>NZ_BAAILP010000120.1:0-9318 GCF_054589055.1 Novosphingobium sp. 11B
GGACCGCTGGCCTGTTACGGCCAACCATCGTCAGGACGCCTTGACGAGGGCACGGTTTTACGCGGCCAGCGGTCCCAGCCTTCGCCGGGATGACGGGGTTTGTTTGCAAGGTCGCGCCGAACTTGTCTCGTAAAGACGAAAACGGCCCGCTAGCGACTCGGCGGCGCTAGCGGACCGTTTTCAACCGGCGATCCCTTGAAGGGGCCGGATCGGGTTATTGCGCCGCCGCTTCGGACGCTTCCGGTGCGGCTTCACCCGCCGCAGGCGCTGCCGCGGCGTCGGCCGCCGGAGCCGCGTCTGCGGCCGGCAGCGGCAGGTTCGAGCCCTGCGAATTCAGGTAGGCGATGACGTTGGCGCGGTCTTCCGGCTTGGACAGACCGGCGAAGGTCATCTTGGTGCCGGGCGCGAAGGCCTTGGGGCTCTTGAGCCAGTCGTTCAGGCTGTCGAACGACCAGTTGCCGCCCTTGCTCTTGAGCGCGTCGGAGAATGCGAAGCCGCCGACGCCCTGGCCGATCGCCTCGCCGACCACGCCGTGGAGGTTCGGGCCGATGCCGTTGGCGCCGCCCGCATTGATCGTGTGGCACGAGGTGCACTTGGCGAAAGTCGCCTCGCCCTTGGCCACGTCGGCGGCGGCGAGAAGCGTCGCGATCGGCGGATCGCCGCCGCCCGGGCCTTCCTCGGCCACACCTTCGACGGCATAGCCCGCAGTCTCCGGCGCGTGATGCTTGTCAGCCTGAAAATACATCGAACTGGCGATCGTCAGTCCCAGGCCGACGATGCCCGAAAAAAGAGTCCAACCGGCGATAGTATTGAAACGATCGTCCATTCAGCATGCCCCGCGGTGATTATTCACTCATCCTGTTGGCTTCGGGCATTAATGTCCGCCTTGATCCAGCGCAAGTGCCGATACGGAATTCGGCCATTGCGCTTGTTCGCCACGCCGCCTAATCGCGCGCACGTCATGCATGCTTATCCCCAGCCCGCCATCGCCCTCGTCGCCGAGATGGAAGCCGCCGCCCAGGCACAGCCCGCGCGCGCCGTCGCGTTTCAGGGCGCGCCGGGCTGCAACGGCCACCGCGCCGCGCTCGAATACGATGCCGGTTGCCTGCCGCTGCCGTGCTTCTCGTTCGAGGATGCGCTGGACGCGGTGAAGGAGGGGCGGGCCGACCGCGCGATCATCCCGATCGAGAATTCGCAGCACGGCCGCGTCGCCGACATCCACTTCCTGCTGCCCGAAAGCGGCTTGTCGATCGTGGGCGAGCATTTCACCCCGATCAGCCACGCACTGATGGCGCTGCCCGGCGCGAAAGGCCCGTTTTCGGCGGCCTACAGCCACCCGCAGGCGCTCGGCCAGTCGCGCCATTACTTGCGCGAGCGGGGCATCGTGCCGATGGCCTATGCCGACACCGCGGGCGCTGCGGCACTGGTGCGCGAGCAGGGCGACCCCGACGCCTGCGCCATCGCACCCCGGCTGGCGGCCGAACTCTACGGTCTCGACATCGTCGAGGACCGGGTGGAGGACGCCTCGGACAACACCACCCGCTTCGTGGTGCTGGCGCGCGAGCCGCTCGACCCGTTCGACCTCAAGGGCACGCAGGCGATGACGACCTTCATCTTCGAGGTGAAGAACATCGCGGCGGCGCTCTACAAGGCGCTGGGCGGTTTCGCGACCAACGGCGTCAACATGACCAAGCTGGAGAGCTACCAGATCGGCGCCAGCTTCGCGGCGACGACTTTCTACGCCGATATCGAAGGCGCCCCCGGCGAGGCGCGCATTGATTCGGCGCTGCAGGAGCTGGCGTTCCACTGCAAATACGTGCGCCCCCTGGGGACGTACGAGCAGGCGCGCAAGCGGGGCTGACCCCTCCACCACTCGCTACGCGGGCGGTCCCCCTCCCCATTCCTGCGGAACGGGGAGGATTTGCCTGTTCCTCCCCGTCGCGCAGCGATGGGGAGGTGGCAGTCGCGCAGCGACTGATGGAGGGGGCCTTTCACCGACACGACGAACGCTTTCAACCGCTTGCGCCGCACTTCCCGCCATGCAATCGTGCCGGGCGTGACGATTGGCGGGGGCACTGAAGCGGGTTCGGCCGCAGACGCGGCGCGGGACTGGAAGGCCGTGCGCGACGCGGCGGACATCCAATTCACGCCGCTCCCGGACCCCAAGCCCGTTCCCCCCACCGACATTCCCGAATGGCTCAAGGCGCTCGGCCGGTTGCTGGAGGCGATCTTCACGCCGATCGGCAAGCTGCTCGGCATGTCGTGGCCGGTGTTCCAGTGGATTCTCATCGCCGGAGCGGCGGCGCTGGCGCTGTTCATCCTCTGGCGCCTGCTGATCGAGCCTAGCCTCGACGCCTGGCGCAGCCGCCGTCCGAAGCTGGAGGAGGTCCACTGGACTCCGACGCAGGCCGAGGCGGTGGCGCTTTTGGAAGACGCCGACACCCTCGCCGCGCAGGGCCGCTATGGAGAGGCCGCGCATCTGCTGCTCCGGCGCAGCGTGCGCCAGATTTCCGACGCGCGGCCCGACTGGCTCCATCCCGCCAGCACCGCGCGCGAGATCGCCGTGCTGCCGATGCTGCCCGAGAGCGGCCGCAGCGCCTTCGCCGTGATCGCCGGGCGGGTCGAGCGTGCCCTCTTCGCGCTCCGCGATCTCGACGCGCAGGACTGGACCGCCGCCCGCACCGCCTATGCGCAGTTCGCGCAAGTCGAGCTTCGGGCATGAACGTGAAGACGAAAGGCGTAGCAGTCGGCGCCAATCCGTTCTCGCTCTGGGCGGTGCTGGCGATGGTGGTGCTCGGCGCGCTGCTGTTCGTGGCGCTGCTGTGGATGATCGGCACCGGTATCGGCATGGGCACCGCCAACGACGGCAAGGCGCATGCGGAGGGCAAGGGCCTCAACGGCTATGCGGCGATGGCCGACTACCTCGAACGGCGCGGCTTCGCGGTCGAGGCGACGCGCAATCCTGCGGCACTCAAAAGGCCGGGACTTCTGGTGCTTACCCCGCCCGCGATCATCAAGGGCAAGGAGATCGACAAGATCGTCAGCGCCCGGCGCTCGATCGGGCCGACGCTGGTGATCGCGCCCAAGTGGCAGCCGATGCCGCCGATCCGCGAACAGCGCGACAAGGCGAAGAAAGGCTGGGTGCGCCTCGGCGGCGAAAGCACGCTGGACTGGCCGGGCTTCCTCGACGAACTGACGCTGAGCGACGAGACCTTGCCGAAAGCGCAGGCGGGCTGGCGGGCCAACGGGATTTCCGGGACGCTGCCCACCGGCACCGTGCAGGCGGGCAAGGGCGAGGGGCTGGTGCCGCTTGCCGTCAGCCGCGACGGCAAGCTGGTGCTGGCGGGCTTCATGGACGACGGTGGCCGCTACGACGGCCTCGACGCGATGGCGCAGGACGGCCAGCACTATATCGAGGGCGAGGACTACGACGAAGGGCGCTATCCGGTGGTCATGGTGTTCGAGCCGGACCTCCTCGACAACTACGGGATGGCCCGGATCGAGAGCGCGCAGCTGGCCGAGGCTCTGGTGCGCGCCACCGGGGTCAGGCCGGGCGGCGCTGTCGTGTTCGACATGACCCTGCCCGGCTACGGCCATGCGCAGAACCTGCTGACGCTCGCCTTCACGCCGCCGTTCCTTGCCGCGACGCTGTGCCTGTTGCTGGCGGCGGTGGCGGTGGGCTGGCGCGCGTTCCTGCGCTTCGGGCCGCCGCTGGTGCCCGAGCGGGCCATCGCCTTCGGCAAGCGCGCGCTGGTGAGCAATGCCGCCGGGCTGGTGCGCCGTACGCGCCGTTTCCACCTGCTCGGCCCGCCTTACGCCGACCGCGCGCGGGAACGGCTGGTCGCGGCGCTGGCCCTGCCGCGCGGCGTGGATGCCGAGCACACCGACGCCGCCATCGACCGGGCGCTTGCCGCGCGCGGGGCTGATGGTGAGCCCTTCTCCGTGATCGCCGCCCGCCTCCATGCGGCCGGGCGTTCGCACGATCTCCTCAAGGCCGCGCGCGATCTCCACGCGCTCGAAAGGACGCTGACCCGATGACCGAGACTGCACCCGATATCGCACAAGTAGGCGCGCTCGCGCAGGCGATCCGCGCCGAAGTGGGCAAGGGCGTGATCGGGCAGGCCGAGACGATCGAGCATTTGCTGATCGCGCTGATGGCGCGCGGCCATGTACTGCTGGAGGGGCCTCCGGGGACCGCCAAGACCTTCCTTGCGCAGTGCTTCGCGGCGGCGCTGGGGCTGGACTTCGGGCGCATCCAGTTCACGCCGGACCTGATGCCGGGCGACATTCTCGGCTCCAACCTGTTCAACTTCCAGACCAGCCAGTTCACCCTGACGCACGGCCCGATCTTCTGCGACCTGCTGCTGGCGGACGAGATCAACCGCACCCCGCCCAAGACGCAGGCGGCGCTGCTCGAAGCGATGCAGGAGCGCCGCGTGACGCTGGACGGCACCGCGCATCCGCTGCCGCCGCACTTCACCGTGGTCGCGACGCAGAACCCGATCGAGAGCCAGGGCGTCTACCCGCTGCCCGAGGCGCAGCTCGATCGGTTCCTGTTCAAGGTGCTGGTCGATTATCCCCGCGCCGAGGAGGAGCGCCGCATCGTCGCGCGCTATGGCGAGAATCGCGGTGCGCCGACACCCGCCGAGGTCGGCATCGCGACGGTGACCACCCCCGCACAGCTGGAAGCGGTGACGCGAGCGGTCGCCTCGGTGAAGCTGGCGGACAGCGTGACCGACTACATCGTGCGCCTCGTTCGCGCGACGCGCGAGTCTGCGGACCTGTCGAGCGGTGCCTCCCCCCGCGCCGCCGTGCTGCTGGCCGGTGCCGCCCGCGCCCGCGCCGCGCTCGATGGGCGCGACTACGTGGTGCCCGATGATGTGAAGGCACTGGCGACTTCGGTGCTGCGCCATCGCCTGCTGCTCAGCCCGGCCGCCGAGATCGAGGGCAAGCAGGTCGAGGCGCTGGTCGCCCAGCTGGTCGAGCAGACCGAAGCGCCGCGCTGATCCGGTGAAGTTCGCCTTCGCCCCGATCGTCCCCACGACCCGCGCGGCGGTGACGCTGGCGGCCATCGCCCCGGTCGCGCTGGTGATCGCGGCGGCGAGCCCGGACTTGTGGGTGATCGCGCCGGTCGCGGGGCTCGCCGTGCTGGTGCTGGTGGTGATCGATGCACTGCTTGGCGGCCGGGTCGCGGACCTTCGGGTTACGGTGCCCGGCGACGTCGAAGTCGGCGCCGAGGGCCGGATGGAGGCCGATGTCGCGCTGCGCTCCGGCAGCCTCTCGCGCGCGGAACTGGCGCTGGAGTGCGACCCGCGCCTCGCACCCGGCGGGCGGCTGGTGTTTCCGCTCACCGCCGGTGATGGCGGCTGGCTTGGCTCCGGCACCTTCACGCCCTCGCGTCGCGGCACGGGCAAGGTCACCCGCGCATGGCTGCGCTGGACCGGGCCGCTCGGCCTCGGCGCGCGGCAGTTGGCGGGGACTCTGGATGAGACGGTGCGGGTCTGGCCCAACGTCGCCGCCGTGCGCTCCCCCACGCTGCAGACGTTCCTCAAGGATGCTCAGTACGGCCTGCTCGCCCGCCGCATCCGGGGCGAGGGCACGCAGTTCGAATCGCTCGCCGAGTACCAGCCCGGCATGGACCGCCGTCGGATCGACTGGAAATCGTCGGCCCGTCACGTCCACCTCTATGCCAAGGAATACGAGGTCGAGCGCAACAACCAGATCGTCTTCGCCTTCGACTGCGGGCAGGCGATGTGCGAGCCGATCGCCGGGATGCCCCGCCTCGATCGCGCGGTCTCGGCGGCGCTGGCGACGGCCTTCGTGGCGCTCAAGGGCGGCGACCGGGTCTCACTGTTCGGCTTCGCTTCGCGGCCCGAGGTGGCGACGCCCTTCGTCACCGCCAGCAGCGAGTTCCACCGCCTCCAGCGCGCGGCGGCGGGGCTGGAGTACCGCACGGAGGAGCCCAACTTCACCCTCGCCCTCGCTACGTTGGCGGGGAGGCTGCAGCGCCGCTCGCTGATCGTGATCTTCTCCGACTTCTCCGACCCCACCAGCGCTGAACTGATGATCGAGAGCATCGGACGGCTGGTGTCGCGCCATGTCGTCCTGTTCGTGACGATGGCGGACGAGGAACTGGAGACGCTGTCCACCGCCGAGCCCGACGACATGGAAGTGCTGTCGATGGCGGTTGCCGCCGATGGCCTGCTGCGCCAGCGCGCGCTCGTCACCCGGCGGCTGCGGCAGATCGGCGTCGATGTGATCGAAGCGCCGTGGCGGCAGGTCGGCACCCGGCTGATCGATGCCTACCTTGCCATCAAGCGTTCGGGAGCGATCGGATGAACGCGATATCGAATGCTGCCATCGAAAGCGCCGCGCTGCGTTCCGACCGCTTCCGGCTGGAGCGCGAGGCGGACTGGCAGCGGCTCGAGAACATCGTCGTGCGCATGGAGAAGGGCCGCCTGCGCGGCATCTCGGACGAGGACCTGCTGGCGCTGCCGGGCCTGTACCGCACGGTCGCCTCCAGCCTCTCCATCGCGCGCGAGACTTCGCTCGACGCGGCGACGCTGGGCTATCTGGAATCGCTGGTGCAGCGGGCGTGGTTCGTGGTCTACGGCCCGCGCTCGTCGTTGTGGGAGTGGCTGCGCGGGTTCCTCGGCGGCGGCTGGAGCCGGGCGGTGCGCGGCATCGGCTTCGAGATCGGGATCGCCCTGCTCGTCATGGTGGCGGGCGCGGTGGTCGGCTGGCTGCTCGTTTCGCACGATCCCGAATGGTACTTCGCCCTGATGGGCCGCGAGATGGCGGGCGAGCGCGTCCCCGGCGCCAGCGCCGATGCGCTGCGCGGCACGATCTTCGGCAATACCGAGAAGACGGGCATGAGCATTTTCGCTGCCCAACTGTTCAGCAATAATGCGCAAGTCTCGATCCTCGCCTTTGCGCTCGGTTTTGCGCTCGGTATTCCGTCGCTGCTGCTGCTGGTCCACAATCTGGCCGGGCTGGGGGCGATGGGGTGGGTCTACTGGAAGGCGGGGCTGCTGCTCGACTTCGCGGGGTGGATCAGCATCCACGGCACGACCGAGCTGTTCGCGATCCTGCTCTCGGGCGCGGCGGGGCTGCATGTCGGGCGCGCGATCGCCTTTCCCGGGAACCGCCCGGTGCTGACCGCGACCGCCGAGGCCGGGCGCCGCGCGGCGGTGGTCATGGTGGGCGTAGTGCTGATGCTCGTCGTCGCCGCGCTGCTGGAGGGCTTCGCGCGCCAGCTGGTCGACCAGACGCCCGCGCGCCTCGCGGTCGGCGGATTCATGCTGCTGGCGTGGAGTGCCTACTTCTTCGCCTATCGCGGGAGGGCCGGGCGATGAAGCGCCGGATCAACCGTGCGCGCGTCGGCAAGCAGCGCGTGCTCGTGACGCCGGAGGGCATCGCGCTGCCGGTCACCGTGGCGGGGCGCGGCGCGCGCGTGGGGGCGCTGATCCTCGACCTTCTTATCATCGTCATGCTGATAATCGGCACCTCGATCGCGCTGATGCAGGTCGCTGGCGGCGCGGCGCAGATCGCGCAGGCGGTCGACGGCAAGGGGGCCGGGGCGCAGGTCTTGCAGTTCCTCATCGTCGTGTGGATCGTGGCGATGTTCCTGTTCCGCAACGCCTACTTCCTCTACTTCGAGCTGGGGCCAAGGGGCGCGACGCCGGGCAAGCGCATGACCGGCATCCGCATCGCCGCGCGCGACGGCGGCCGCCTCACCGCCGAGATGGTGATCGCCCGCAATCTCCTGCGCGATATCGAGATGTTTCTGCCGATCCCGCTCATCGCCATGGCGGGGCCAGACAACGGCATGGCCTGGCTGGCGGCGGCGGGGTGGCTGGCGATCTTCCTGCTCTTCCCGCTGTTCAACCGCGACGCCCTGCGCGCGGGCGACGTGATCGCGGGAAGCTGGGTGCTCGAACGCCCGAAGCAGAAGCTGGAGGCGGCGATGACGACCTCCGAAGCGTCGGTGGCCGAGCGCTTCCAGTTCCGCTTCGAGGATCACGAACTGGCGGTCTACGGCGAATTCGAGCTGCAGGCGCTGGAGCGCGTACTGCGTGAGGACCGGACCGACGCGGTCGAGACGGTCTACCAGACCATCGCCGAGAAGATCGGCCGCAACGACGGCTGGGGCGCCGAGCGGCGCTTCCTCTCGGACTACTACACCCAGTTGCGGGCGCGGCTGGAAGCGGGCATGCGGATGGGCCGCCGCAAGGCCGACAAGCACGCAGAGTAGACCGATGAACCTCACCATAAGGCCCGACGACCTCACCGGAGAGGCGGTGCTGGCGCTGCTCCAGTTCCACCTCGACGAGATGCATCGCTGGTCCCCGCCCGAGAGCGTCCACGCCATGCCCGCAGCGCGCCTGCGCCAGCCGGACGTCACGTTCTACTCCGCATGGGACGGCGATGTGCTGGCGGGCTGCGGCGCGATCAAGCACCTTTCCGAAAGCCACGGCGAACTCAAGTCGATGCGCGCTGCGCCCGAGTATCGCGGCCGGGGCGTGGGCAAGGCGCTGCTGCTGAGGCTGCTGGAAGAGGCGAGAGCGCGCGGCTACGCCCGTGTCAGCCTCGAGACCGGGCGGCCCGAGCCGTTCCACCCGGCCCACGGCCTCTACCGCGCGCACGGCTTCGTCGAGTGCGCGCCTTTCGGGGACTACGTCTCCGATGATTTTTCGATCTGCATGACCAAGGAACTGTAATGGAGCTTCGTACCGCCACCCCCGCCGATGCCGCCGCGCTGGCGCGTCTGGGCACCGACAGCTTCGTCGCCAAGTTCGGCCACCTCTACGTGCCGGACGACCTGGCGAACTTCCTTGCCGGTTCGCACAGCGAGGCCAAGGTGGCGAAGGAGATCGCCGACCCTGCGATGCGGGTGATGCTGGCGGAGCGGGACGGGCACCTGCTCGGCTATTGCAAGCTGGTGATGGCCTGCGGCTGGCCCGAACATGCGCGGTCAGGGAACGTGATCGAACTCAAGCAACTCTACACCGCGCCCGAGGCGACCGGGCAGGGCATCGGCGCGGCGCTGATGGACTGGGCGCTGACGGAAGCGGCGGCCTTCGGGGCGGGCGAGGTCCAGCTCTCGGTCTATTCCGACAACCCCGGGGCGCAGAAATTCTACGCGCGCTACGGGTTCGAGAAAGTCGCCGACATTCATTTCATGGTCGGCGAGCAGCGGGACGAGGAGTTCCTGTTCGCGAAGGTTCTTTAAGGCTCCTCCCTGTCGCGAAGCGATGGGGAGGGGGACCGCCCGCGTAGCGGGTGGTGGAGGGGGCGAACCCCTCCGTCAGCGCGTCG
>NZ_BAAILP010000120.1:9513-11742 GCF_054589055.1 Novosphingobium sp. 11B
GATGCCGACGATGATCCAGAAGCCGTGCGATCCCTGCTCCGCCAGCGGAATGTCGCCGACGTTGATCCCCAGCAAGCCGGTGATGAAAGTCAGCGGCAGGAACACCCCAGCCACCACCGCCAGCACATACTGCGTGCGCTGGCTGTTCGCGGCGGCGCGGGCGCGGATGTCGTCCTGCAGCACGACCGCCGATTCCTTGCTGATGTCGAGGTCGTCGAGATAGCGGCGCAGGCGGGCGATCGATTCGGCGATCTCGCGCCGGTCGTGGTCCTCGAACCAGCCGGGCGCGCCGTTGGCGATGGCGGTCAGCGCCTCGTGCTGCGGCGACATATGGCGCTTGAGGGCAAGGCTCTGGCGGCGGATCATGGCGATCTTGTCGAGGGTCTGGTCGGTATAAGTATCGGCCGTCTCGTCCTCGAGGTCGTCGATCATGGCGTTCATGTCGACGATGGCGTGGCTCATGCGGTCGATCAGGTGCTCGGTGAGCGCGGTGACGAGCGCGCCCGCGTCATGCGGCCCGCTGCCCGCGTCGAGATCGTCGGCGACGAGGCGGGGTGTCTGCAGCGGCGCGCGGCGCAGGGTGACGACGCGGCTGCCGTCGCTCCACAACTGCAGCGAAAGCATGTCCTCGGGCGCGGCGCCGGGGTTGAAGTTGATCCCGCGCAGCGTCGCCACCAGCGTCTGCCCCTCGCGAAAGGCGCGGGGGCGGTTGGCGTCGCTGGTGAGCAGTTCGGCCGTGGGCTCGGGGATGGCGCAGTGCGCCTCCAGCCACTCCTGCATGCCGGGATGGGTGCGCAGGAGATGGATCCACAGCACTTCGCCCTCTACGCCGGGCTTCCAGCGCTGTGCCTCTTTCCATCCGACCACGCGCGCACCGCCCCGGCCGTCGAGCACGCGCCCGAACAGCAGCGGAAGTTCGGAGGTCTCGTCGTCGGTGAGGGGTTTGTCGGAAGCATGCACAGTCATGGACGCGTGAATGCCCGAAATCGCGCGAAGTCGCCAGCACACCGGAATGCGTCTTCAATCCGCAAGGCAGAGCGCCTATAGAGGCTTCATGTCCTCCATCCGACCCTGGCGCGATATCGAGCGCCGCAAGAGCCGCCAGATCATGGTCGGCAGCGTCCCCGTCGGCGGCGATGCGCCGATCACGGTCCAGACCATGACCAACACCCTGACATCCGACGCGAAGGCGACGATCGAGCAGATCCGCCGCTGCGAGGATGCCGGGGCGGACCTTATCCGCGTCTCCTGCCCCGACGTCGAATCGACGGCGGCGTTCCGGGAGATCGTGCGCGGATCGCGCGTGCCGCTGATCGCGGACATCCATTTCCACTACAAGCGCGCTCTGGAAGCCGCCGACGCGGGCGCGGCGTGCCTGCGCATCAACCCCGGCAACATCGGCTCGTCCGACCGCGTCGCCGAAGTGGTGCGCGCCGCCAAGGCCAACGGCTGCGCGATCCGCATCGGCGTGAACGCGGGCAGCCTCGAGAAGCACCTACTCGAAAAGTACGGCGAGCCTTGCCCCGATGCCCTCGTCGAATCGGCGATGGACCACATCAAGCTGCTGCAGGACCACGACTTCCACGAGTACAAGGTGGCGGTGAAGGCCAGCGACGTGTTCCTCGCTGTCGCCGCCTATCAGGGGCTGGCGGACGCGGTGGACTGCCCGCTGCACCTCGGCATCACCGAGGCGGGCGGGCTGATCGGCGGTACCGTCAAGTCCTCGATCGGCATGGGCATGCTGCTGTGGTCGGGCATCGGCGACACCTTGCGCGTCTCGCTCTCGGCCGAGCCGGAAGAGGAAGTGCGCGTCGGCTTCGAGATGCTCAAGGCGCTCGGCCTGCGCACGCGCGGCGTTCGCGTGGTTTCGTGCCCCAGCTGCGCGCGGCAGGGCTTCGATGTGATCCGCACCGTGGAGGCGCTGGAAGAACGCCTGCAGCATATCAAGACGCCGCTCTCGCTCTCGGTGCTGGGCTGCGTCGTCAACGGCCCCGGCGAGGCGCGTGAGACCGACATCGGCCTGACCGGCGGCGGCAACGGCAAGCACATGGTCTACCTTTCGGGCGTGACCGACCACACCGTGCAGAGCGAATCCATGCTCGACCACATCGTCAGCCTGGTGGAAGCCAAGGCGGCGGAGATCGAGGCCGCCAACGCCGCGCAGGAAGCCGTCGCGGCGGAGTGATCCTCCTCTTCGTCATTGCGAGCGCAGCGAAGCAATACAGGGCC
>NZ_BAAILP010000120.1:11910-47038 GCF_054589055.1 Novosphingobium sp. 11B
GCGGTCTGCGTGGATCAGCGGATAGACCAGCGAATGCAGCGTCTCGCGAATCGTGCATCCCGGTAGCGGCGTGACCAGCCGCCCTTCCGCCAGTTCGCGCTGGGCGAGGCGGGTCGATTCGAGCGCTACGCCCAGCCCGTTGGCAGCAGTGGCGATCACCATGAAACTGCGGTCGAAGCGCATCGCGTAAGCCTTCGGCGCCGGGACGCCGGCAAGTTCCGCCCAGCGCGCCCAGGTCACGCGGTTGCGGTCGCCGTTGATCAGCGGCAGCGCCATCACGTCCGCCGGGCACCTTATCGAAGCCGCCATCTGCGGTGTGCAGAGCACCGTCACCTCCTCCTCCCCCAGCGGGATCGCCTTGACCGGGCCGGGCAGCGGCGGGCCGTTGACGATATCGGCATCGACCTCGTCGGCGGCGAAGCGCGAATAGTCGGTGCTGGCGGTGATGCGGATGTCCATGCCGGGGTGGCTTTCGAGGAACGCGGGCAGGCGCGGGGTCAGCCACAGGGCCGCGAAGCTGGGCGCGGCGTGCAGGCGTAGGAACCGGGCGCGGCGGGCCGAGACTTCCTCCAGCCCGCGCCGGATCTCCACGAACCCGGCGGCGACGTGGCGGTACAGGGCCTCGCCGTCCGCGCTCAGTTTTATCTGCCGGAGGCTGCGGTCGAACAGGCGGGTGCCGAGGCTGTTCTCCAGCTTGGTGACCGCGTGGCTCACCGCGCTCGGCGTCAGGCCGAGTTCGTCGGCGGCCTGACGGAAGGAGCCCTGGCGGGCGGCGGCTTCGAAGACGCTGAGAGGCTGTAATGCAATCGGCATAGGTGAATCTCAGTCACCATATAGTGAGAAACGTCCATTTGTCATAGGTGCATGTGGAATTGATAAAGCGGCAACAGATCAGAAAAACTGACGCCGAGAGGATCGCACCAAACGCCCGCAGACCGGGCAGAAGGCAATCTCCTCGCGTCGTGAGGAGAATTGATGACCGTTTCCGCAACCAACATGCCGGTCGCCGAGCTTTCGCGCCGCGCCTACAACATCCGTCGCCATGCGCTGAAGATGGGTCAGGTCCAGGGCCAGGGCTATGTCGGACAGGCGCTCGGCGTCGCCGATGTGCTCGCCGTCTCGTACTTCCGCGCGCTGACCTACCGTCCCGGCGAGCCGGAATGGGAAGGCCGCGACCGGTTCCTGCTTTCGATCGGCCACTACGCCATCGCGCTTTACGCGGCGCTGATCGAGGCTGGCGTGATCCCGCTGGAGGAACTGGAGACGTACGGTTCGGACGACAGCCGCCTGCCGATGTCGGGCATGGCCTCGTACACGCCGGGCATGGAGATTTCGGGCGGCTCGCTGGGGCAGGGTCTCGGCATCGCGGTGGGCATGGGGCTCGGCCTCAAGCGCAAGGGCACCGGGCAGTTCGTCTACAACCTGATGTCGGACGGTGAACTGGGCGAAGGTTCGACCTGGGAAGCCGCCGCATCGGCCGCGCACTGGAAGCTCGACAATCTCATCACGATCGTCGACTTCAACAACCAGCAGGCCGACGGTCCCTCCACGCAGGTACTGGGCATGGGCGACATCGCCGCTAAGTTCGCCGCCTTCGGCTGGCACGCGCAGTTCGTGGACGGCAACGACATGGAAGCGCTCGTCGAAGCCTTCGACAAGGCCCGCGAACTCGACGATCCGCGCCCCCGCGTGATCGTCGCCGACACCCTGATGGGCCGGGGCGTGCCGTTCCTGGAGGAGCGCGAGAAAACGCACTTCATCCGCGTCGACGAGGACGAGTGGGACAAGGCCATCGAAGTGCTCGACGCCGGCTACGCCGCCGCAGCCGCCTGACCTTCCCCAGATTTACGAAAGACTGACCGCAATGTCCGTTGAAGCACCTGCTAAACCGCGCCTGAAGACGTCCGCGATGATCGCCTCGATCGCCGCCGAGGGCCAGCGCACCGTCTCCGCTCCGTTCGGCCACGCGCTCTCGAAGCTGGCCGAGACGAAGCAGAACATCGTCGGCATGTCCGCCGACCTTGCCAAGTACACCGACCTGCACATCTTCCAGCAGAATCACCCCGATCGGTTCTACCAGATGGGCATGGCCGAACAGCTCCTCATGATGTCGGGCGCAGGCATGGCGCGCGAAGGCTTCCAGCCCTGGCTGACGACTTATGCCGTCTTCGCCGCCCGCCGCGCCTACGACTTCCTGTGCCTCGCCATCGCCGAGGAAGGGCTGGACGTGAAGGTGTGCTGCGCGCTGCCCGGCCTCACCACCGGCTACGGCCCCTCGCATCAGGCGACCGAGGATCTGGCGATCTTCCGCGGTATGCCCGACCTCACCATCGTCGATCCGTGCGACGCGATCGACATCGAGCAGGCCGTGCCGCAGATCTCCGACCACAAGGGCGCGGTCTACATGCGCCTGCTGCGCGGCAAGGTGCCCGCCGTCCTCGACGAGTACGATTACAAATTCGAACTCGGCAAAGCGAAGATGCTGCGTGGCGGCGCCGACGTGCTGTTCATCTCCTCGGGCCTGATGACCATGCGCACCCTCGAAGCCGCCGACCGCCTGCGCGCCGACAAGGTCGAGGCCGCCGTGCTCCACTGCCCGACGATCAAGCCGCTCGACGAGAAGACCATCATCGAGGCCGTCGCCGCCAAGCCCGGCCGTCTCGTCGTGGTGGCTGAGAACCATTCGGTGATCGGCGGTCTGGGCGAAGCGGTCGCTGCCTGCCTGCTGGGCAGCGGCACGGTGCCTTCGGGCTTCCGCCAGATCGGCCTGCCCGACAAGTTCCTCGACGCGGGCGCACTGCCCACGCTGCACGACCGCTACGGCATCTCGACCGACCAGGTCGTTGCCCGCACGCTTTCCTGGCTGGGTTAACCCTTCCGGGTCGCAACGGGAGCGCTTCCCGGCCGTTCTCAACGGGCCCGTGAAGCGCTCCTTCGAAAACCGTATCAAAGAACATAAAAGGAGAGAGGCGTTGAGTCTCGCAACCGAGATGCCGCGCGATGTCGCCGCGCCCAAGGACGAACACCGCGAACGCCTGTACGCCAAGGTGACCTGGCGGCTGATGCCGTTCCTGTTCTTCTGCTTCTTCGCGGCCTACCTCGATCGCGTGAACGTCGGCTTCGCCAAGCTGCAGATGGCGAGCGAGCTGGGCCTCAGCGAATATGTCTACGGCCTTGGCGCGGGCATCTTCTTCATCGGCTACGCGCTGTTCGAGGTGCCCAGCAACCTCATCATGCACAAGGTCGGCGCGCGGTTGTGGATCGCGCGGATCATGATCACCTGGGGCATCATCTCAGGGCTTTTCGCCTTCGCGCAGACGCCGATGCACTTCTATATCCTGCGCTTCCTGCTGGGCCTTGCCGAAGCCGGGTTCGCGCCGGGCGTGCTGCTCTACATCACCTACTGGTTCCCCTCGGCCCGCCGGTCGCGCGCGATGTCGATCTTCTTCATCGCCATTCCGATCTCGGGCGTGCTCGGCTCGCCGCTGTCGGGCTGGATCATGGACACCTTCCACGGCTCGTCGGGCTGGGGCGGCTGGCGCTGGCTGTTCCTGCTCGAAGCGATCCCCGCGCTGATCGCCGGCATCGCCACCTTCTGGATGCTGCCCAACCGCCCGGCCGACGTCGACTGGCTGTCGGCTGACGACAAAAAGATGATCGAGGCCGATCTCGCCGAGGACAACCGCGAGAAGACCGCGCACATGTCGCTCCGCCAGTTCCTGGCCGACAAGCGCCTGTGGCTGCTCAGCCTGCTCTATTTCTGCATTGTCATGGGTCAGTACGCGATCTCGTTCTGGCTGCCGACGATGGTGAAAGCGGCGGGCGTCACCGATCCGCTGGAGAACGGCCTGATCAGCGCGATCCCCTTCCTGTTCGCGGTCGTCGTCATCCTCGTCCTTGCCCGCAGCGCCGACCTTCGCCGCGAGCGCCGCTTCCACCTGATGCTGCCGATGGCGATGGGTGCGATCGCCCTTGCGCTCTCGCCGCTGGCGATCGGCAACCTGCCACTCTCGGTGCTGATCCTCTCGTTCGCGACGGCGGGCCTGCTGACCCAGACCGCGCAGTTCTGGTCGATCCCGCCCGCCTTCCTCGGCGGCGTGTGGGCGGCGGCAGGCATCGGCGCGATCAACGCGATCGGCAATGTCGCGGGCTTCGTCTCACCCTTCGTCATCGGCTGGGTGGTGGACGCCACCAAGTCGCTGTCGGCCGGGCTCTACACCATCACCGCGGTCGAACTGATCGGCGTGGCCCTCGTGCTGCTGATCCCCGCCCGTCAGGTCAATCGCTGAGGAATTTCGTACAATGAGCAAGGTAGCATTCGTCGGCCTGGGTGCCATGGGCATGCCGATGGCCCTCAACCTCCTGAAGGCGGGCCACGCCGTCACCGGTTTCGACCTTCGCACCGAGCCGATGGAGGCTCTGGTCAAGGCAGGCGGCTCCTCCGCCACCAGCGCGGCGGGCGCGGCCGAGGAAGCCGACGTGCTGATGCTGATGGTGGTCAACGCCGCGCAGGCTCGTTCGGTCCTGTTCGACGGCGGCGCGCTGGCGGCGCTGCCCGAAGGCGCCGTGGTGCTGCTGACTGCGACCTGCCCGCCGATGGAAGTCGCCGCGATCGCATCCGAGGTCGAGGCCGCAGGCCGCCGTTTCGTCGATGCGCCGGTTTCGGGCGGTACGGCGGGGGCGAAGGCGGGCTCGCTGTCGATGATGGTCGCCTGTTCGGATGCGCTTTTCGCCGAACTCAATCCGGTGCTGTCGGGCGTCGGCGGCAAGCTGTTCCACGTCGGCCAGAACGCCGGGCAGGGCTCTGCGGTGAAGGTCGTCAACCAGCTGCTGTGCGGCGTCCACATCGCCGCCGCCGCCGAAGCCCTGGCGCTGGCGAAGCAGGTGGGCGTCGAACCCGCGATGGCGCTGGAGATCCTCGGTGGATCGGCGGCGGCGAGCTGGATGCTCAACGATCGCGGCCCGCGCATGCTGGAGGCCGAGCCCGAAGTGACGAGCGCGATCGACATTTTCGTCAAGGACCTCGGCCTCGTGCTGGAGGCCGGGCGCGGCGCCAGGGCGGCGACCCCGCTGGCGGCGCTGGCCCACCAGTTCTTCCTGAGTACCTCGGGGCGCGGCGACGGCACCGTCGACGACAGCCAGGTCATCCGCGCCTACGACCTGCTCAACGGGACCTGACGTACATGCCCATTCGTCATTGCGAGCGAAGCGAAGCAATCCAGGGCGGCGTGGTGCTGCCCTGGATCGCCGCGGACCTTTGGTCCTCGCGATGACGAGGCGAGTGAACACAAGCACTCGCTGACAACCAACCCACGCTGAGACGGGCTGCCGGACCCACCGGCACGCCGCCGGGCGCGCCTATGCGCCCGGCGAGCGGCCCGCTGCGTCCATCCGAGAGGACACCGAAATGCCCGCAGCCACGCTTCCCCCGCCGCCGCCCTCGATCGAGGTCGTGCAGGTCGCCGCACGCGATACCAAGGACCAGACCTGGTCCACCGAAACCACGCCCAAGCAGTCGGAGCCGTTCGAACGATCGGGCCCGAAGACAACCGCCGCTTCCGCCCCGGCCGAACAGCCGCACCTGCTGGGCGACTGGGCGGGCATCCGCACTTCGCTGGAGGACATCGGCATCAAGCCGACCATCAGCTACATCGGCTTCGTCGCGGGCAACCTGAATTCGGGCACCAGCAAGCAGGCGCAGTACGCCGGGCAGCTGGGCGCCGGTCTCGACTTCGACATGGGCAAGATTGCCGGGATCGAGGGCGGCACCTTCCGCGCCGCCGTCACCAACCGGCACGGCAACAACATCAACGACACCAACGACCTCGACCTGCTGCAGTACCCGCAGGGCGTGTTCGGCGCCGGGCAGATATGGCGTCTGGCGGCGCTGTGGTATCAGCAGAAGCTGGGTCCTGCGGAGATCAAGCTGGGCAAGATGTCGATGGGCGAGGACTTCGGCTCCACCACCTGCCACTTCCAGAGCCTGTACTTCTGCGGCGTCGTGCCGGGTCACACCAGCTTCAACTACTGGTACAACTTCCCCGTCACCACCTGGGGCGGCCGGGTGAAGGTGAAGGACAAGCTGGGTTACACGATGGTCGGCGTCTACCAGCGCAACGACAACAATTTCCCGCAGAACAAGGGCTTCTACATGGGCTTCAAGGGCCAGGGCGCCTTCGTCGCCGTGGAGCGCGGATTCGATGTGAAGCTGGGCGGCAACCCGAAACTGGCGGGCACATACAAGGTCGGCGCGTTCTTCGACACCTCCAAGAGCAACAATCTCGTCTATGACGACAATGGCGGCTTCGCGCAGCTGACCGGCGACCCGCTCGCGCGTGAACGTGGCCGGGCCAGCATCTATGCCGTCGCCCGCCAGCAGTTCACCGCTCCCGACGCCGACGGCGCGGGGGCTCTGGAAGCCTTCTTCAACTTCGTGAGCGCCGACCACCGGACCAACAAGCTGGTCAATGTCATCACAGCGGGCGTCACGTATTCGGGCCTGATCCCCGGCCGTCCCAAAGACCAGATTGGCCTCGCCATCGGCCGCTCACGCGTGAACCGCAACTTGCGCGACCTGCAGGACGCGCGCAACGCGGCGCTGGGCGAGGATATCGAGCCGCAGAGCAACGAATATGCGATCGAGGCGAACTATTCGATTGCCCTGATGCCCGGCCTGAGCCTGCGCCCGAACCTGCAGTGGTACATCAATCCCGGTGGCCGTCAGGGCGCGAAGAACGTGCTGGTCGCGGGCACCGGCATTTTCGCGAACTTCTGACAGATGGCAAAAGGCCCCGCCGGATCGCTCCGGCGGGGCCTTTTTCACGGTAAGGACGATGTCCTTTCCCGATGGATCAGAAGTGCGCGACGACACCGGCCATCGGGCGGATGCTGTCGAAGTCGTAAGTGTCGACTTCGAAGCGGAGACGCAGGCCGCCGTTGCCGGTCACGCCGCCCAGGCCGATGTCCTTGGGGCCGACTTCGACGCCGACGCCGTAGATCCAGTCCTTCTGGTCCGAATAGGCGCGCTTGCCGTTGACCCACTCGTGTCCGGCCGAGGCGTAGATCATGCCGCTGTCACCGGCGCGGGCGCCGACGCGGCCCTTCACGCCGTATTCCCAGTCGATGTCGCCGAAGCCCTTGGCGACGTTGCCTTCGGCACCGACGAAGACCGGGCCGAGCGGCACGTTCACACCCGCGACGCCCTGGATCAGCGCGCCGTTCATCTTGCCGCCGCGCGGGGAGCCGAATTCGCTGCGCTTGTCGTAGCTGTCGTAGCCGCCCATGATCCCGAAATAGGGCTCGATGCCGAAGGCGGGCGTGCCGTCAGGCGCGGTGGCCTCGGTGGTCGCCGAAGTATCGGCGTCCTGCGCGTAACCGGCGACGGGAAGCGTGGCGATCAGGGCAGCCGCGCAGAGTGCAATCTTCTTCATAACTCAAACTCCATCATGGCAGCCGGGGGGAAAGCGCCGCCAGTTGTACGAGGGATCGAGGGGCGCGGCATCGCTGCCGTGTCCGTACAGGGACGCAGCAAACGGCACCGCCGTGCGGGGGTAACGAGGTCTGTTCGCGTTGGGGTGACGGGATGGACCGGCAGCTATCGCGCTGCGCCGCCGCCGTGGCGGGAAAGGTCCATGTACCTGATCAACAACAGTTCGTGTGTCTTAGCTACCTTCGATCATCTCATGAGGGGAAACCCGAGGGTGCACGGGGGGTTCCGCTCAACTCGTCGATGGCGACAGATGTGTGACATTCATGCAACGAGTATTTGGGCGATCGACTGGAGCGTGATCGACTTCAATTGTATCGTCGTCATACCGGCGACGGCGGGAACCCATTTCCTGACGGCGCCCGTTGCACGATCATCAGATGGGTCCCCGCCTTCGCGGGGATGACTAGGGGCGGAGGCGAAATTCGCCCGTCCCGTCCTATCCCGAATGCAAAAAGCCCCGCCGGATCGCTCCGGCGGGGCTTTTCAATCTGCCCTTAGGCGGTGAGGCTTATTCTGCCTCGTCGCCCTTGATCAGGTAATCGCCGGCATCGGCGTCGGTGCCATGGGTTTCGCCCTCGACTGCCGCGAGCGGGCTGTCGCCCAGGTCGTCCGCCGCGTTGCGCAGCAGTTCGGCCTTGTGCTCTTCCTCGGCGGTGTTGGCGAGGATCATGGCTTCCTGCACGCGGCGGGTGGCCGCGCGGAGCGCCGCGTCACGGCTGGAAGCCGCCACGCGAACGCGGTTCATGCCCGCACCCGTACCGGCCGGGATCAGACGACCGACGATGACGTTCTCCTTGAGACCGATCAGCGAGTCCTTCTTGCCCTCGACCGCCGCCTGCGTGAGCACGCGGGTGGTTTCCTGGAACGACGCGGCCGAGATGAACGAGCGGGTCTGCAGCGAGGCCTTGGTGATGCCCAGCAGCACCGGCTTGCCTACTGCAGGGCGCTTGCCCTCGGGAAGCTTGCTGTTGATCTCGGCCATTTCCTCGTAGTCGACCTGCTCGGCCGCCAGCAGCGTGGTGTCGCCGCCGTCGGTGATCTCGACCTTCTGCAGCATCTGGCGAACGATCACCTCGATGTGCTTGTCGTTGATCTTCACGCCCTGCAGTCGGTAGACTTCCTGGATTTCCGCAACCAGATATTCCGCCAGCGCTTCCACGCCGAGGACTTCCAGGATGTCGTGCGGATCGGGCGAGCCCGAAACCAGGTTGTCGCCCTTCTTGACCCAGTCGCCTTCCTGAACGTCGACGACCTTCGACTTCGGGATCAGGTACTCCACCGGTTCACCCTCGTCCGGGATGATCGCGATCTTGCGCTTGGCCTTGTAGTCGCGGACGAACTCGATGCGGCCCGAGACCTTGGCGATGACCGCGTTGTCCTTCGGCTTGCGGGCCTCGAACAGTTCGGCGACGCGCGGCAGACCACCGGTGATGTCGCGGGTCTTGGCGGCTTCGCGGCTGGCACGGGCGATGATGTCGCCCGCTTCGACCGTCTGGCCGTCCTCGACCGAGAGCGTGGTGCCCGGCGCCATCATGTAGCGGGCCGATTCGCCGCTCGCGTCGTCGAGAAGGGTGATGCGCGGACGCAGATCTTCCTTCTTCTTGGCGCGGGCCGTCGAACGGTCCTCGGTGACGACGCGGCTGGTCATGCCGGTGGCGTCATCGACGTGCTCGGTCAGCGTGCGGGTGTCGATCAGGTCCTGATACTTGATGATACCCGACGTCTCGGTGATGATCGGCAGGGTGAACGGATCCCACTCGGCCAGGCGTTCGCCCTGCTCGACCTTGGCGCCGTTCTTGTGCAGCAGCACCGTACCGTAAGGCACGCGGTGCAGTGCGCGTTCACGGCCTTCGGTGTCGAACAGCACGATCTCGCCGTTACGGGCCAGCGACAGCATGCGCCCGCGCTTGTCCACGATCGTCGGGATGTCGCGATATTCGACATGGCCCGCGCTGATCGCTTCGAGGTGCGAGGTTTCGTTCAGCTGTGCCGCACCGCCGATGTGGAAGGTACGCATGGTCAGCTGCGTGCCCGGCTCACCGATCGACTGCGCCGCGATGACGCCGACGGCTTCACCGATGTTCACCGGCGTACCGCGAGCAAGGTCACGGCCGTAGCAGGTGCCGCAGACGCCCTGGGTCGCTTCGCAGATCAGCGGCGAGCGGATGCGCGCCGACTGCAGGCCGGTCACTTCGATCGCAGCCACGGCGGCTTCGTCGAGGAGCTGGCCCTTGGTCGCGATGACGTTGCCTTCCTTGTCGACGATGTCCTCGGCCAGGGTACGGCCCAGGATACGCTCGGCAAGCGAGGCGATCACCGAACCGCCCTGCACGATCGAACGCATTTCCAACGCGCGCTCGGTGCCGCAGTCATCGACGACGACGACGCAGTCCTGCGAAACGTCGACCAGACGGCGGGTCAGGTAACCCGAGTTCGCCGTCTTGAGCGCCGTATCCGCAAGGCCCTTACGAGCGCCGTGGGTCGAGTTGAAGTATTCAAGAACGGTCAGACCTTCCTTGAAGTTCGAGATGATCGGCGTTTCGATGATCTCACCCGACGGCTTGGCCATGAGGCCGCGCATACCGGCAAGCTGCTTCATCTGCGCCGGGCTACCACGCGCACCCGAGTGGCTCATCATGTAGATCGAGTTGATCTGTGCCATGCGGCCGGTTTCGGGGTCGATCGGCTGGGCCTTGATCTCGTCCATCATGGCGTTCGCCACCTGGTCGCCGCAGCGGCTCCAGGCGTCGATCACCTTGTTGTACTTCTCCTGCTGGGTGATGAGACCGTCCTGGTACTGCTGCTCGTAGTCGGCAACCAGTTCCTTGGTCTCGGCCACCAGCGCCACCTTCGAGTCCGGAATGATCATGTCATCCTTGCCGAAGGAGATGCCCGCCTTGAACGCGTTGCGGAAGCCGAGCGACATGATCGCGTCGGCGAACAGCACCGTGTCCTTCTGGCCGGTGTGACGGTAGACCTGATCGATGACGTCACCGATTTCCTTCTTGGTGAGAAGGCGGTTGACGACGTCGAAGGGCACCGTGTGCGACTTCGGCAGGCATTCACCCAGGAGCATGCGGCCCGGGGTGGTCTGGAAGCGCTTCATGTACTGCTGACCGTTCTCGTCGGTCTGCGGCACGCGGGCCTCGATCTTCGAGTGCAGGGTCACGGCACCGACGTGCAGCGCCTGGTGCACTTCGGCCATGTCCGCGAACTTCATGCCTTCGCCCGGCTCGCCGTCGCGGTCGAGCGACAGGTAGTACAGGCCGAGGATCATGTCCTGCGAAGGCACGATGATCGGCTTGCCGTTGGCAGGCGAGAGGATGTTGTTGGTCGACATCATCAGCACGCGCGCTTCAAGCTGGGCTTCCAGCGAGAGCGGCACGTGGACGGCCATCTGGTCACCGTCGAAGTCGGCGTTGAAGGCCGAGCAGACGAGCGGGTGAAGCTGGATCGCCTTGCCTTCGATCAGGACCGGCTCGAACGCCTGGATGCCCAGGCGGTGGAGCGTCGGGGCGCGGTTCAGCATGACCGGGTGCTCGCGAATGACTTCGTCGAGGATGTCCCAGACTTCCTTGCGCTCCTTCTCGACCCACTTCTTGGCCTGCTTCAGGGTCATCGACAGACCCTTGGCGTCCAGACGGGCGTAGATGAACGGCTTGAACAGCTCGAGCGCCATCTTCTTGGGCAGGCCGCACTGGTGCAGCTTGAGTTCCGGACCGGTCACGATGACCGAACGGCCCGAGTAGTCGACGCGCTTGCCGAGCAGGTTCTGACGGAAGCGGCCCTGCTTGCCCTTGAGCATGTCGGACAGCGACTTGAGCGGACGCTTGTTGGCGCCGGTGATGACGCGGCCACGGCGGCCGTTGTCGAACAGGGCGTCGACCGCTTCCTGCAGCATGCGCTTTTCGTTGCGCACGATGATGTCCGGCGCGCGCAGTTCGATCAGGCGCTTCAGACGGTTGTTGCGGTTGATGACGCGGCGATACAGGTCGTTGAGGTCCGAGGTCGCGAAGCGGCCACCGTCCAGCGGCACCAGCGGGCGCAGTTCGGGCGGGATGACCGGCACGACGTCGAGGATCATCCACTCGGGGCGGTTGCCCGAATCGATGAACGATTCCACGACCTTGAGGCGCTTGATGATCTTCTTGGGCTTGAGTTCCGACTTGGTCGTCTCAAGTTCCTGCAGCAGATCCGCGCGCTCCTGCTCGAGGTCGAGGTTCATCAGCATGTGCTTGACGGCCTCGGCGCCGATGCCGGCCGAGAAGGCGTCTTCGCCATACTCGTCCTGCGCGTCGAGCATCTCGTCTTCGGTGAGCAGCTGATACTTCTCGAGCGGGGTCAGGCCCGGCTCGATGACGATATAGCTTTCGAAGTACAGGACGCGCTCAAGCAGCTTGAGCTGCATGTCGAGCAGCAGGCCGATGCGCGAAGGCAGCGACTTGAGGAACCAGATGTGCGCGACCGGGGCGGCCAGCTCGATGTGGCCCATGCGCTCGCGGCGCACCTTGGTGACGGTGACTTCGACGCCGCACTTTTCGCAGACGACGCCCTTGTACTTCATGCGCTTGTACTTGCCGCACAGGCACTCGTAGTCCTTCACGGGACCGAAGATGCGGGCGCAGAACAGGCCGTCACGCTCGGGCTTGAACGTGCGGTAGTTGATGGTTTCCGGCTTCTTGATCTCGCCGAAGGACCAGGAGCGGATGCGCTCGGGGCTCGCCAGACCGATCTGGATCTGGTCGAACGTCTCGGGCTTCGCCATCTGGTTCGTGAACTTGGTCAGGTCGTTCATAGTTTTATCCCTCTAGAGGGTGAAATCTTGTCTGGGCGGGAGAGGGTAGGGGCGAGGCCGAAGCCCCGCCCTTGCATCCCTTACTCCGCCGCCAGGGCGACGCCGTCGTCGTCTTCGGCATCGTCGTGGCTGGTCAGCTCGACGTTGAGACCCAGCGAGCGCATTTCCTTGACGAGAACGTTGAAGCTCTCGGGAATGCCGGCCTCGAAGGTGTCGTCGCCCTTGACGATCGCTTCGTAGACCTTGGTGCGGCCGACAACGTCGTCCGACTTCACCGTCAGCATTTCCTGCAGGGTATATGCGGCGCCGTAGGCCTGGAGAGCCCAGACCTCCATCTCACCGAAGCGCTGGCCGCCGAACTGCGCCTTACCGCCCAGCGGCTGCTGGGTGACGAGCGAGTACGGACCGATCGAACGGGCGTGGATCTTGTCGTCGACAAGGTGGTGCAGCTTGAGCACGTACTTCATGCCCACCGTGACCTTACGATCGAAGCGGTCGCCGGTGCGGCCGTCGAACAGGTCAACCTGACCCGATTCGTCCAGACCTGCCAGCTTGAGCATGTCGGTGACGTCCTTCTCGACCGCGCCGTCGAACACCGGCGAGCCCATCGGCACGCCCTTGCGGACGGAGTCGGCGAACTCGACGATCTGGTCGTCCGTGCGCTCGGCGATGTCTGCGGCGTAGTTGTCGCCGTAGATTTCGGTCAGCAGTTCACGAACGGCCTCGGGCGGCTGCCCTGCGACCGGGTTGGGGTTGGCCACGCGCCATGCGTCCAAAGCATCGCCGATGCGCTTGCCCAGACCGCGTGCGGCCCAGCCAAGGTGCGTCTCGAAGATCTGGCCCACGTTCATGCGCGAAGGCACGCCGAGCGGGTTCATGACGAAGTCGACGGGGGTGCCGTCTTCCAGGAAGGGCATGTCTTCCAGCGGCAGGATGCGGCTGATGATACCCTTGTTGCCGTGACGGCCGGCCATCTTGTCGCCCGGCTGCAGCTTGCGCTTCACCGCGACGAAGACCTTGACCATCTTCAGGACGCCCGGAGCCAGCTCGTCGCCGCGCTCCAGCTTTTCCTTGCGGTCCTCGAACTTCTCCTGGATCGCCTTGACGGTGAGGTCGTACTGGGTCTTGACCGCTTCGAGCTGCGACTGGACGTGGTCGTCGGCAACGCCGAACTTCCACCACTCGTGACGCTCGACTTCGGCCAGCACCTCGTCGGTGATGTCCACGCCCTTCTTGAGGCCCTTGGGCGCCGAGGTGGCGACCTGGCCGAGGAGCATGTCCTTCAGACGGTTGTAGGTGGCGCGGTTGAGGATCGCACGCTCGTCCTCGCGGTCCTTGGCGAGGCGTTCGATTTCCTCGTTCTGGATCGCGCGGGTACGGTCGTCGACCTCGATGCCGTGGCGGTTGAAGACGCGAACGTCGACGATGGTGCCCGAAACGCCCGGCGGCAGACGCAGCGAGGTGTCGCGCACGTCCGAAGCCTTTTCACCGAAGATGGCGCGCAGGAGCTTTTCTTCCGGCGTCATCGGGCTTTCGCCCTTCGGGGTGATCTTGCCGACGAGGATGTCACCGGGGTGAACCTCGGCGCCCACGTAGACGATGCCCGCTTCGTCGAGGTTGCGCAGGGCTTCCTCGCCGACGTTCGGGATGTCGCGGGTGATGTCTTCAGGACCCAGCTTGGTGTCGCGGGCCATCACCTCGAACTCGTCGATGTGGATCGACGTGAACACGTCGTCCTTCACGATGCGCTCGGAGATGAGGATGGAGTCCTCGTAGTTGTAGCCGTTCCAGGGCATGAACGCGACGAGCACGTTGCGGCCCAGCGCCAGCTCGCCGAACTCGGTCGACGGGCCGTCGGCGATGATCGTGCCGGTCTCGACCAGCTCGCCCACCTTCACCAGCGGGCGCTGGTTGATGCAGGTCGACTGGTTGGAACGCTCGAACTTCTGCAGGCGGTAGATGTCGACGCCCGACTTGCCGGCTTCGATGTCGCCCGAGGCGCGGATGACGATACGGGTCGCATCGACCTGGTCGACGATGCCGGCGCGCAAGGCCGAGATCGCGGCGCCCGAGTCACGAGCGACGGTCTCTTCCATGCCGGTGCCGACGTAAGGCGCATCGGCCTTCACGAGCGGCACGGCCTGACGCTGCATGTTCGAGCCCATGAGAGCGCGGTTGGCGTCGTCGTTTTCCAGGAACGGAATGAGCGATGCGGCGACCGAGACGAGCTGCTTGGGCGAAACGTCCATCAGCGTGATCTGGTCGCGCGGGCTCATCACGAATTCGCCGTTCTGGCGAGCCGAGACGAGTTCCTCGACGAACGAGCCGTCACCGGTCAGTTCGGCCGAAGCCTGCGCGACGGTGTGCTTCTGCTCTTCCATCGCCGAGAGGTAGACGACGTCCTTGGTCACCTTGCCGTCGAGCACCTTGCGGTACGGCGTCTCGATGAAGCCGTACTTGTTGACGCGCGCGAAGGTCGACAGCGAGTTGATCAGACCGATGTTCGGGCCTTCCGGCGTTTCGATCGGGCAGATGCGGCCGTAGTGGGTCGGGTGAACGTCGCGGACTTCGAAGCCGGCGCGCTCACGGGTCAGACCGCCCGGGCCCAAGGCCGAAACACGGCGCTTGTGGGTGACTTCCGAAAGCGGGTTGGTCTGGTCCATGAACTGCGAGAGCTGCGAGGAACCGAAGAACTCGCGAACGGCAGCCACGGCGGGCTTGGCGTTGATGAGGTCGTTCGGCATGACCGTCGACACGTCCACCGACGACATGCGCTCCTTCACGGCGCGCTCCATGCGCAGCAGGCCGACGCGGTACTGGTTTTCCAGCAACTCGCCCACCGAACGCACGCGGCGGTTGCCGAGGTTGTCGATGTCGTCGATCTCGCCCTTGCCGTCCTTCAGGCCGACAAGCTCCTTCACCACGGCGAGGATATCCTCGACGCGCAGGGTGGTGACGGTGTCCTCGGCATCGAGGCCGAGGCGCATGTTCATCTTGACGCGGCCAACGGCCGAGAGGTCGTAGCGGTCGGCGTCGAAGAACAGGCCGTCGAACAGGGCTTCGGCGGTTTCCTTCGTCGGCGGCTCGCCCGGACGCATGACCTTGTAGATCGCTTCCAGACCCATATCGCGATTCTCGGCCTTGTCGGCCTTCATCGTGTTGCGGATCCAGGGACCGGTGTTGACTTCGTCGATGTCGAGCAGGTCGATCTGGTCGAAGCCCGCCGCGTCGAGCGCGTCGAGGTTTTCCGGCGTCACTTCATCACCGGCTTCGATGTAGATGCGGCCGGTCGACTCGTCGATCAGGTCCTTGGCGGAATAGCGGCCGAAGATTTCCTCGGTCGGCAGCAGCAGCTCTTCCAGACCGTCCTTCTGCGCCTTGTTCGCGGCGCGCGGGGAGATCTTGGTGCCGGCGGCAAACACGACTTCGCCCGACTTCGCATCGACGATGTCGAAGGTCGGCTTCGCGCCGCGCCATGCCTCGGGAGTGTAGGGCAGCTGCCAGCCGCCCGAGCCGCGCTTCCACGACATGGTGGCGTAGAAGTGGTTCAGCACCTGCTCGCCGTCGAGACCCAGCGCGTAGAGCAGCGAGGTGACGGGCAGCTTGCGCTTGCGGTCGATGCGGACGTTGACGATGTCCTTGGCGTCGAACTCGAAGTCGAGCCACGAACCGCGGTACGGAATCACGCGGGCGGCGAAGAGGAACTTGCCCGAAGCGTGGGTCTTGCCGCGGTCATGGTCGAACAGGACGCCCGGCGAACGGTGCATCTGCGAGACGATGACGCGCTCGGTGCCGTTGATGAAGAAGGTGCCGTTCTCCGTCATCAGGGGCATGTCGCCCATGTAGACGTCCTGCTCCTTGATATCGAGGACCGAGCGAGTCTCGGTCTCGGCGTCGACCTCGAACACGATGAGGCGCAGCGTGACCTTCATCGGCGCGGCGTAGGTGATGCCGCGCTGGCGGCACTCGGTCACGTCGTACTTGGGGTCTTCCAGCTCGTAGTGGACGAAGTCCAGCTCGCTGGTGCCCGCGAAGTCGCGGATTGGGAACACCGAACGCAGGGTCTTTTCGAGGCCCGAGACGTAGCCGACCGACGGGTCCGAGCGCAGGAACTGCTCGTAGCTCTCGCGCTGGACTTCGATCAGGTTGGGCATCTGGACGACTTCGTGGATGTCGCCGAAGATCTTGCGGATGCGCTTCTTTGCAGTGCGCACCAGCGGGGTGGTGTCGATGGGCTTGGTGGCCATGAGCTGGTCTTTGCCTCTTCGTGTGAGGGCCGAGTCGCAAGGGACACGGCCTTCGTAAAAATTCGTCGTCGCGAGTGACGTCGCCTGCCCGAAAGCAGACCATCCGGAACGCAAGAAAGGCCGCCTGGCACGCGGATTCCCGGGTTTCGGGTCTCCATGCGGCCTGCAGCCTTCCACGTCGGATGAAATCCCGATCGCCTCCTTCCCGGGCGTGTCCCCGCGCATGGACATGCCTTGCTCGAAGCGATCGAGCGAGGCCGCCATATAGGAGCCGGGGTGCGGGGTGTCAAACGGCGTGAACGGGCGAATGCCGTTAATCTGGCGTAAATCCGCCGAAAACCGTGTTCTTGCCGAAAGCATCAACTCGTCGCAGGAGGTCGGTCGGACCGTCCCGTATTCCGCACTTGCGAAAGGACTTTTGCACAGGGCGCGCATTGTTTCCGGTATGATACACTTTTCCGTCCCCCGCTCGCCCAGCGCACTGACCGCGATTGCCGCTGTCCTCGCGCTTTCCGCAATCCCGGCCGCTGCGCAGGAAGTGCAGGCTCCCGCGACGACGCCTTCGCTGTCACTGCCGCAGGATATAAGCGCTACGCCGCCTTCCGCCGCTCCGGCGACCACGCCGAACGTCACGCTGCCGCCTGAATCGACCGCGCCGCCCAACGTGCCCACCGACACTGCCACCACGGCGGGCACGGCACCGACTTCGGTGACGCCGACGCAGCAGCAGACTGTCGTTCTGCCTGACGTGCCGCCGCCCGCCACTCCCGATGAGGCTGCAGCCGAACCGTCGAGCACGGCGGCGCGGACGCGTACAACGACCCGCGTTTCTGCCGCGCCGCGCGCCGAACGCGCCGCGCCGGTGCAGCCAACTGTCCCGACCGCTCAGGATAACGGCACTGCAGGCGATGGCACGCTGGCTCAAGGTTCCGTTCCGCCCGCAGCTCCGGCTCCCGCGCGCGCCGAAGTCTCGCCGCCTGCCGCCCAGCCAGCGCCGCCGACCACCGACGGCGATGGCTTCCCGGTGGCCGAAGTCGCCGGCATTCTTGCCGCGCTTGGCGTGGCGGGCGTGGGCATCGCCGCGATGCGTCGCCGTCGCTCCAATCCGGTCTACGAGGAGGCCGAGTATGTGCCCGAGCCGCTTGAGCCGGTGGGTGCGCTCGAGCCGGTTCCCGCCCCCGCGCCAGTGGTCGAAGCGGTGCATCCTGCAGTCGTCGAGCCCATCGTTGCCGAGCCCGCTCCGGTGCAGCGTGATCGCGTGATCGCGGGCAATTCGGCCACGGCGATCCTTGCGGCCTCGCCGCTGCCGCAGACGGCAGAGGAGCGCTACGAACTGCTCGACGCCATGGCGGCCGCTGAGCCTGACGAGGGGAACCCGTTCACCTCGCGCAAGGGCCGCCTGCGCCGCGCGCGTCTTCAGTTGCAGCATCGCGAGAGCCTGGAAGCCGAGAGCAAGGCTGGAAACCGCTTCGACTTCCGCACCTACAGGCCGTCGATCAAGACTCCCGGGGCCTCCACCCCTGCAACCAATCGGGAGCTTACCGACGCCTGACCGGCCCGGCCCGCCGGTTGTCACGCCCGGCGACATGGTCGAGCCCCAACGGGGGCGGCTCCAGACCGGAGCCGCCCCTTTTTTGCGCGCCAACGGCAGCATATCGTTTTTCGATATTATCGATTGACGATATGCGGAATCGGATTTATTGAATTTCGATATCAAGCATATCGGAGAACGAACAATGATCCGCCCTGACACGCACCGGATGGCACCGCCTCTGCTCTCGCTGCTCCTTGCCACGGTCTTCCTGGCCGGCTTCTGGCTCCCCACCGTCACGGCCCCCGCCGAGGCATCGGCCCACGGGCAAGTGATCGTCATCGGAGCGCGGGTCGTTCCCGCGCTCATGTGATCCGGACGGGAAGGAAACCAGACGATGAACACGATCACCCGTGACCCGCTCCTCGCCATCGCCAAGGGCGTTCTATGGTTCCTCATGGCGGTCCTGGCGCTCGGCATGGGCGCGAGCCTGCTGGCAGCGCCGCTGTTGGCGATCTTCCACGGACCCGCAAGCACCGCGCTGGCGGAGCATCTGGAGGGCGTGCCGACCGGACCGTTCCTCTGGGCGATCGCGGGCATTCTGCTGCTGGCGGCACTGCTCTGCGCCTTGCTGCTGCGCCTGTTCCAGCTCCTCAAGCGCATCGTCGATACGGTTGGCGAAGGCGATCCCTTCGTGCCCGACAACGCCTCGCGCCTCACGCAGATGGCCTGGCTGACGCTCGCGGTGCAGCTCGTCGGCCTGCCGATGTCCGGTATCGGCGCGTGGATCAACGCGCTCACCAAGGGCCAGGGCCATACCGACCTGGAAGTGATCGGCGGCGTCGACGGCAACGGCCTGCTGCTCATGCTGATCCTGTTCATCCTCGCCCGCGTCTTCCGCAAGGGCGCCCAGATGCGTGCCGACCTCGAAGGGATGGTGTGATGGGCGACGAAACGGAAGGCACGAACATCGTGGTCAAGCTCGACGACCTGCTCCACGCACGCCGCATGACGCTGACCGAACTGGCCGAGCGGATCGGCATCACCCTCGCCAACCTCTCGATCCTCAAGACCGGCAAGGCGAAGGCGATCCGTTTCTCCACGCTGGAGGCGATCTGCCGCGAACTGGGCTGCCAGCCGGGCGATCTGCTGGGCTACGAGGCGCACTGAACCCGGGGCCACGGCGAGACTTGCCGCCCCGGTGGTCTCGCCTCTAAGGTCATCGACCAAACAGCAGGGGCCCTGCCGCACAGATGACCAAGACCCACAGCTGGCGACCGTTCGGCGCCCGCGATCCGCATGAACCGCACCGCGTCTCCACGCCGCTCGAACTGTTATTCGACCTCGTTATCGTCATCGCCGTGGCCAGTGCCGCCGAGGGATTGCACCATGCGGTGGCTGCAGGCCACGCGGCGATGGGCGTGACGACGTTCGCGATGACCTTCTTCGCGACGTGGTGGGCGTGGATGAACTTCACCTGGTTCGCCTCGGCCTACGACAGCGACGGGCCGGTCTATCGTCTCATCACTTGCGTCATCATGGCCGGAGCGCTGGCCGTGGCAGCCGGGGTTCCGCGCGTCTTCGCGGGCGGCAGCCTGACGCTGGTGATCGTCGGCTACATCGTTATGCGTGTGGCGATGGTAGCGTTCTGGCTGATCGCCGCGCGCTCAGACCCCCGCCACCGGGCGACGGCAGTGAGCTATGCGGTCGGGATCGCGGTGACGCAGCTGTACTGGACCCTCGCGCTGCTGGTGCTGCGTCCGGCCGGGTTCAGCGCAGTGGCGGGACTGTTCGTGCTGGGCGCGCTGATGGAGATGGCCGTTCCCGTCATCGCCGAAGCGCGCGGCAAGACGCCCTGGCACCACCACCACGTTGCCGAGCGGCACGGGCTGTTCGTCATCATCGTGCTGGGCGAAGTGCTGCTCTCCAGCGCCGCCGCATTCACCTATGCCGATGCGCCGGGCGGACACCCGGCCGAACTGATCGTCCTGGCCCTTTCCGCACTGGCGATCACCTTTGCGATGTGGTGGCTCTATTTCTCGCAGGAAGGCCCGCTCGATCAGGCGCGGTTTTCCAGCTCGTTCAACTGGAGCTACGCTCATGCGCTGATATACGCAGGCGGCGCGGCGACCGGCGCAGGTTTCGCCGTCGCCATAGACAATGCCGCCGGGCAAGGGCACCACGCCCCTATCCTTGCAAGCAATCTCGCCGTCGCGGTGCCGTTGGCGGTCTACATGGTGGCGCTGTGGTTCGTGCGCGATCGGTTGGTGCTGACGGGACCGTGGCGTCACGGCCTGCTCGCCTTCGCGGCGGCGGTGATCGTGGCGGGGCACATCGGGCACTGGGCGCTGCCCGCGATGGCGCTCATCACCATCCTCGCCGTCGTTGCCCGCAGCCAGGTGCAATGCCGCCAATCCTGACCGTCCGGCCTTGACTCAGCACCGGCAATCCGCCATTGGCCCGCTCCGACTGATGGGGTGATTCCCGTCTGTCATCCGTCCGAGACCGCTGCTGAGGGTTCCCCTCTTAATTCGCAGCCTAGACGGGGACAAGGAAATCACCCGGCCCCACTCCTTCGAGCGTGGTGCCAATATCGTGCTTCGGCACGAGAACTCCTTCCCCTTCGACGGACTCGCCCGAGGTGCTGCAAGCGCCCCGGACAATACGTAGCCGGCTACGAGGGGTTCGCCTTTCGTAGCCATTGTGAAGGAGTATGGCATGGATCGTTCGCAGAAAGCCGAATCGGTCGCCTCGCTCAACGCGGTTTTCGCAGAGGCCGGCGCGGTGGTAGTCACCCGCAACCTCGGCATGTCGGTGGCCCAGTCCACCGCCCTGCGCGGAAAGATGCGTGATGCGGGCGCGACCTACAAGGTTGCGAAGAACCGTCTTGCCAAGCTTGCCATCGCGGACACCGACTACGTCGGTATCGGCGACTTCCTGACCGGCCCCACGGGTATCTCCTCTTCGGTGGACCCCGTTGCAGCCGCCAAGGCCGTCGTTGAATTCGCCAAGACGACCGACAAGATCGAGATCGTCGGCGGCGCGATGGGTTCGCAGGTTCTGACCCCCGAAGGTGTCAAGGCTCTCGCCTCGATGCCCTCGCTCGACGAACTGCGCGCCAAGCTCATCGGCCTCGTTCAGGCTCCGGCGACGAAGATCGCCCAGCTGCAGACCGCTCCGGCGGCCAAGCTGGCTCGCGTTTTCGCTGCCTACGCCGACAAGGCTGCCTGAGCGCTCGCTTAAGCAGAACGTTTCTTACGATTTATTCCGCCGCCGGGCATGAGGCCCACGGTGGACCACAGATCAGGAGTTATAATCATGGCCGATATCGCCAAGCTTGTTGAAGAACTGTCGCAGCTCACCGTTCTGGAAGCCGCTGACCTCGCCAAGGCTCTCGAAGAAGCATGGGGCGTCAGCGCCGCTGCTGCTGTCGCAGTTGCCCCGGCCGCTGGTGGCGCCGCTGCCGAAGCCGTTGAAGAGAAGACCGAATTCGACGTGATCCTCACCGGCGACGGTGGCAAGAAGATCAACGTCATCAAGGAAGTCCGCGCCATCACCGGTCTGGGCCTCGCTGAAGCCAAGGCTCTCGTCGAAGGCGCTCCCAAGGCCGTCAAGGAAGGCGCGACCAAGGCTGAAGCCGAAGAAATCAAGAAGAAGATCGAAGAAGCCGGCGGCACCGTCGAGCTCAAGTAATCTTCTTCCCGGTTCTTCCGGGCAGATAACGGAAAGGGCGGTGCCGCAAGGCGCCGCCCTTTTTGCGTTCCAGTCCCGTAATCCTGCGTTCAGCTTCGGGGAGGCAGCTTCGCGTCCGCAAAGGGTCGAGTCACGAAGGAGAACATCGCCAATGCGAATGCCCCCCAGGAAGTACCTCGCCGGCACTGCCGTGCTCGCCCTGCTTGGCGCCGGAGCGGCCGAGGCCGCCAGTACCCGGTTGCACACGATGAAGGTCGATGGGCCCGACGGCACCGTCGTCCACGTCCAGTACACCGGCGACGTTGCGCCCAAGGTGCAGTTCGTGCCCGCCGATGTCATGCAGCAGGCGGACATGCCGGTCATGGCCGACCCCTTCGCGCATATGGACCGGATCTCCGCGATGATGGACGCGCAAATGAACGCCATGATGCAGCGCGCGGCACTCATGCAGCAGCAGGCGGCCCGTATGCAACAGCAAGTGACGGCGGCGAGCGCGGACGGTGCTGCGATGCCGGGTCTCACGATGGTCGGCGACATGCCCAAGGGCGCGCATGTGACGTATTATTCGTCGAGCACCGATGCCAGCGGCTGCACGCGCTCGGTTTCCTACAGCTCGGACGGTTCGGGCACACAGCCGAAAATGACGCAGGCTGCGTCCGATGGCTGCGATGCGGCGAAGGCGCCTTCGCAGGCCATTCCGGCCAAGGCGGAAGCCCCGGTCGAGCAGGCCCCGCCGCCCGGCCGCAAGGTCTGACCTGAACGCGTAATTCCGCGACGTCCCCGGTCCCTTGGACGTCGATCGACCGGGCCTTGCGCCGGGACAGGCGCAAGGCCCTTTTCTTTGGCAGTCAGGCCCGGTGGAGCACGCTCGCCGGGCTGATCCACAACGTACGCGGGCGGCGGTGGACAATGCGCCAAGCCCCGTCCTCGCGGCGCAGGTGATCGCGGTAGAAGCCGTTGTGGTCGAGGCCCACGACGCTCGTCACCAGCCAATAGGTTCGTGCGGCCGCTTCATCAGGAGCGGTGAATTCGACGTGGCAGGTCGTCAGATGGTGGCTGACGAAACCCGGCGTGCCGTCTGCCGGAGCGGGGATTACTGACGGCGCGGTCATCCAGGCGCGGATCGCCTCGCGCCCTCTGATCGTCTCATGCGCCAGTTCCAGAACGCCGTCCCCAGCGAAGCAGTCCGCGTAGGCATCTGCTCGCCGCGCATCCCCGGCCTGCGCGCAGCGTGCCAGATGCTGCTGGATTTCCGCGAGCGCGATGGACTCTTCGGGCGTCACTTCAGCGTTTCGAGATAGTCGATGATCGCCTTGCGCTTCTGCGCGTCAGCCACGGGGAGGACCATCTTCGTGCCCGGGACCATTTTCATCGGCCCCTGCAGCCAGGTGTCGAGGGTCTTGCGGTCCCACGTGATGCCGGAGCCCTTCAGCGCCGGGCTGAACGCATAGCCCTCCACCTCGCCAGCCTTGGAGCCGACGATGCCGTGCAGCGTCGGGCCGATACCGTTGCGACCCGGCTCGGTCGAGTGGCATGAGCGGCACGTCGCGAAAGCCATCGGCGCCGGGTCTGTGACGGCAGCCGGCGGCGGCGCGGCGGCGGTCGGGGAAGGCGTGGGAGATGCCTGCTCGGGAGCCTTCTCTCCGCAGCCGGCAAGTGTGGCGGCAAGGGCGAGGGGGGCAAGGATCGCGATCTGTTTCATGGTATCCCGGTAATACATCGGCCGTGCCATTCAAAGCGCCGGGACGAAATCGCTTCCCCTCGTCCCGGCCAGCATCTATCGCGCGGGCCGATGCGGGAGAGAACCAGAAACCACCCCTTGCGCGAGGAACTGCGCGCCACCCTGCGCCTTGCCGGACCGCTGGCGCTTGCCAACATGCTGCAGATGGCGGTCTTCGCGATCGACGTGATCTTCGTGGCGCGGCTGGGGCAGGAGGCGCTCGCGGCGTCCAGTCTCGCCGTCGCCATCGTCGCGGTGGTGATGATGGGCCTGAACGGCGTGACCGGCGCGGTCGCCCCGTTGATAGCCGCCGAGATCGGGCGCCGCCGGAATTCCGTGCGCGAGGTGCGGCGTTCCGCCCGCATGGCGCTGTGGCTGGCACTCGGACTGGGGCTGGTGGCGGTGGGAATCTGCTTCTTCGGTGAACGGATCATGCTGCTGACCGGCCAGAGCCCTCGCATTTCGGCCATATCCGGGCACTTCATCCGCGTGATTTCGCTGGCGCTGGTGCCGATGGCGGTCGCCAATGTGCTGCGCACGTTCGTCTCGGCGCTGGGCAGGCCCGTCTTCGCCACGGTGATCACGGCGCTGTCGATCGGCGTGAATGCGCTGGGCAACTACGCGCTGGTCTTCGGTAACCTCGGCATGCCCGCGCTGGGCCTGACCGGCTCGGCGCTGGCGAGCACTATCACCGCCTGCGTTACGGTGCTGGCTTACGTCGTCGCCATCCGCAACGATCGCAACTTGCACCGCTTCCACGTGTTCGGGCGCTTCTGGCGGCCCGAATGGCAGCGCCTGCGCCAGATGCTGCGGCTGGGCCTGCCGATCTCCGCGACCCTGATCGCGGAGGGCGGGCTGTTTTCCGGCGCCGCCTTCCTGATGGGACTGGTCGGCGAGGTCGAACTGGCCGCGCACACCGTTGCGCTGCAGATCGCCGCCTTCGCCTTCCAGGTGCCTTTCGGCATAGGCCAGGCCGCGACGATCCGCGTTGGCTATCACTACGGCGCCGGGGACCGCGATGCGATCGCGCGTGCCGGATGGGTGGCGATCGCGATCGGGCTCGGTTTCGTGGGACTGTCGGCGCTGGCGATGCTGCTGATCCCGCGTACGATCATCTCCGCCTACGTCGACGTTTCCGCGCCCGCCAATGCGGCGCTGGTCGCGCTGGCGGTGCAGTATCTCTTCGTCGCTGCGATATTCCAACTGACCGACGGCGTGCAGGCAATTGCCGCAGGCGTGCTCCGCGGTGTGCAGGACACGCGGATTCCTGCCGTGATCGCCATCGTCGGCTATTGGCTGGCGGGCTTCGCGACCTCGGTAGCGCTGGGCCTGTTCACACCGCTCAGAGGCGTAGGCGTGTGGATCGGCCTCGCGGTCGGCCTGACGGTCGCGGCGATCCTGCTCCTTGGCCGCTGGCACTGGCGCGGTCGATTCGGCCTTGTGCCGGAGCGGTCGATGCCTATCTCGGCGCCGATCGTCGCGCTGTCATAGAGCGATCATCTATCGGGCGCACCAGTTCGCCGCGAAGTTGAACGGCAGATAAATTTTTCTGCGAAGGCCCCATTGACGGCCTCCGGGCACCGGACCATATCTCCGCTCATTGGCACTCTCCTTCACCGAGTGCCAAGCCCAGTTTTATATTTCGTTGGATCTAGGGAGACACCCCAATGACTTTCCGCCCGCTGCACGACCGTGTTCTCGTGCGCCGCGTTGAAGCCGAGGAAAAGACCGCCGGCGGCATCATCATCCCCGATAGCGCCAAGGAAAAGCCCGCTGAAGGCGAGATCGTCTCCGTCGGCACCGGCGCCCGCGCCGAGAACGGCACGATCACCCCGCTTGACGTCAAGGTCGGCGACCGCGTCCTGTTCGGCAAGTGGTCGGGCACCGAGGTCAAGGTCGCTGGTGAAGACCTGCTCATCATGAAGGAATCGGACATCCTCGGCGTCATCGCCTGAGCATCCGATCCTACCATCTGATTTACTGAAGGAATTCAAAAATGGCAGCCAAGGACGTAAAGTTCTCGCGCGACGCTCGTGAGCGTATTCTCGCCGGTGTCGACACCCTCGCCAATGCCGTAAAGGTGACCCTGGGCCCCAAGGGCCGCAACGTCGTCATCGAGAAGAGCTTCGGCGCACCCCGCATCACCAAGGACGGTGTTTCGGTCGCCAAGGAAATCGAACTCAAGGACAAGTTCGAGAACATGGGCGCGCAGATGCTGCGCGAAGTGGCCTCGAAGGCCAACGACAAGGCCGGTGACGGCACCACCACCGCGACCGTCCTCGCCCAGGCGATCGTTCGCGAAGGCATGAAGTCCGTTGCAGCCGGCACCAACCCGATGGACTTGAAGCGCGGCATCGACCTCGCCGTCCTCAAGGTCGTCGAGAACCTCAAGGCGCGTTCGACCCCGGTTGCCGGTTCGTCGGAAATCGCCCAGGTCGGCATCATCTCCGCCAACGGCGACGTCGAAGTCGGCGAGAAGATCGCTGAAGCCATGGAGCGCGTCGGCAAGGAAGGCGTGATCACCGTCGAGGAGGCCAAGGGTCTCGAATTCGAACTCGACGTCGTCGAAGGCATGCAGTTCGACCGCGGTTACCTGTCGCCCTACTTCGTCACCAACCCCGAGAAGATGACGGTCGAACTCGAAAACCCGTACATCCTCATCCACGAGAAGAAGCTGTCGTCGCTGCAGGCGCTGCTCCCGATCCTGGAAGCGGTCGTGCAGTCGGGCCGTCCGCTCCTCATCATCGCCGAGGACATCGAGGGTGAGGCTCTGGCCACGCTCGTCGTTAACAAGCTGCGTGGCGGCCTGAAGATCGCTGCCGTCAAGGCTCCGGGCTTCGGCGATCGCCGCAAGGCCATGCTGGGCGACATCGCCACGCTGACCGCCGGCGAGATGATCTCGGAAGACCTCGGCATCAAGCTCGAGACCGTGACCCTGGGCATGCTGGGCCAGGCCAAGAAGGTCACCATCGACAAGGACAACACCACGATCGTCGACGGCGCCGGTTCGGCCGACGAGATCAAGGGTCGCGTCGAGCAGATCCGCGCGCAAATCGAGGTCACCACCTCGGACTACGACCGCGAGAAGCTGCAGGAGCGCCTTGCTAAGCTGGCCGGCGGCGTCGCCGTCATCAAGGTCGGCGGTGCCACCGAAGTCGAGGTGAAGGAGCGCAAGGACCGCGTCGACGACGCTCTCCACGCGACCCGCGCCGCTGTCGAAGAAGGCATCGTCCCCGGTGGCGGCACCGCGCTGCTCTACGCAACGCGTGCCCTTGAGGGCCTGGCCGGCGCCAACGAAGACCAGACCCGCGGCATCGACATCGTCCGCAAGGCGATTGCCGCTCCGGTCCGTCAGATCGCCGAGAACGCCGGCAGCGACGGCGCCGTCGTCGCGGGCAAGCTGCTCGACCAGTCGGACGAAGGCATCGGCTTCAACGCTGCCACCGACGTCTACGAGAACCTGAAGGCCGCCGGCGTCATCGACCCCACCAAGGTCGTGCGCACCGCGCTGCAGGACGCCTCGTCGGTCGCCGGTCTTCTGATCACGACCGAAGCCGCGATCGTCGAGCGTGCCGACGACAAGCCTGCAATGCCGGCGATGCCCGGCGGCATGGGCGGCATGGGCGACATGGGCTTCTGATGAAGCCCTGACCCAGCGTCAGCATATCGAAGGGGCCGGGAGAGCAATCTCCCGGCCCTTTTGCTTGTTCTGGCGACGTTCGCTGCGCCCGACCCTTCGACAAGCTCAGGGTGAGCGGAGATAGTGCAGACCTCCACCCTGCTCAGGCTGAGCTTGCAGAGGTCGATCGATGCACACCGCGTAAACTTCGTTCATCTGCGTGAAAGGAAAGTGCGCATTTGGGAAATCGCCGCAAGTCCAATGCAACTCATCGCTGGACTCTGGCGTTTCGTCGCTGGAACGTTAACCGTTTGGGAATATGGACGAAGGTAGGGTGTGGGCTGCATGACCGGGGCAGACCGACTTTTCGCGCGGTGCCGCAAGGGCGCCGGACGCTTTTTCGCTGCTGCGACGATGCTCGCGGCCGTCACATCGCCGTATGTCGCGCAGGCGGAGCAGATCGATCCGCTCACCCGCCCGACCGAGCAGGTGGTGCAGGTCCAGAACAGCTTCGACGATATTTTCGGCACCGACCAGCGCGGACCGCGTACCTATAATTCTCCGTTCGGTCAGCAACTTGCCGCCGTCGCCAATGCCTCGCAGGGGCGCATCGGCGTCGCTGCGATGGACCTCGCCAGCGGCCGGATGGTCGACGTGCTGGGCGATCAGCGCTTCCCGATGGCCAGCACCAGCAAGATCGCCATCGCCGCGACTTTCCTGGAAGGCGTGGACAAGGGCAAGTGGAGCCTGTCGAGCGAATTCCCGCTGATGGTTCCGGTCGGCTCGGCGCCGTTCTCCAGCGCGATCGCACCGGTGCGGCCGGGTGAGTACATGTCTGCCACGCGCCTGATCGAGCTGATGATCACGCGCTCTAACAACTACGCAACCGACGCACTGCTGAAGGTCATCGGCGGTCCCAAGGCGGTCAATGCCTGGATCCAGCGCGCCGGGATCGACGACTGGCATATCGACCGCGACATCGCGACGCTGGTGCGCGACGATGGCGCCATCGATCCCGCCCGCGTCGTCGACAAGCGCGACAGCGCCACGCCCAAGGCCATGGTGAACCTGCTCTCGGGCATTTACCAAGGCAAGTGGCTGAGCCCGTCGAGCCGCAACGTCCTGCTCGGTGCGATGAGCCGCTGCCTGACCGGCAAGCGTCGTATTCCGGCCGGACTGCCTGCGGGGGTGGAGGTGTCCCACAAGACCGGCTCGCTCAACAACACCTCCAGTGACGTCGGCATCATCCAGACGCCCGATGGGCGGGTCTTCGCGGTTGCCATCTACGTGACCGGACAAGGCGGGCGCCCCGGGCGCGAGACGCGCATCGCCAACATCGCGCGCACGATCTACAACGGCTATCAGGCCGAAGGGCCGAACTACCCGCGCAGCGCCTCGGCGCGCTGAGCCTCCGGGCTAATGCGAAGGACACAAAAAAGGGGCCGTGAAGGCCCCTTTTCCGTTTCTTCGATCCGACAGATCAGTTGGTGTGCGGGTTGCCGTCGGTGTGATCGTCGAGTTCCTTGGCGACGTCGTTCGCGGCCTTCTCGGCGTCGGCGGCGATGTCGTCGGTGGTCTTTTCGGCGCTCTTGGCTGCGTCCTTCGCGGCGTCGGCGGTGTCGTTAGCGGCCTGCGATGCGGTGGCGCCGGCATTGCCCAGCGCATCACCTACGTCCGAGGCGGTGTCGGAGAGGTCGTCACCGGCAGACGAAGCGGCTTCGCTGGCGGCGTCCTGGGTCTTTTCCGAGCAGGCGGCCAGCGACATGGCGGCCACGGCTGCGGCGGCAACGAAAACGATCTTGCGCATATTCTATCCCTCTTTCTGCGAGTTACCCCGTCGGCGAAAACGCCGCGTGAGCCTCTTCGACGGGCTCAGACCCGTGGGTACGAGGCACACTGCGGCGTTTCAAGCGCCCGGCGAAAACACCTGCGGACATGAACGGTTCCTGTGCAGCGAAGAAATCACCGCTGCTGACGTCGCCACGACACGCTGCTAGGGGTTGCGGCATGGATTCCAAGCAGCACCTCTATCTCGTCGATGGCTCGGCCTACATCTTCCGCGCCTATCACCGCCTGCCGCCGCTCACCAACCCGGAAGGGACGCCAGTGGGCGCGGTCTACGGCTACACGACGATGCTGTGGAAGCTGGCCGAGGATCTCAATAAGGCCGACGGTCCGACCCATCTGGCGGTAATTCTCGACGCTTCCAGCCACTCGTTCCGCAACGACATCTACGCCGACTACAAGGCCAACCGCCCGCCGCCGCCCGAAGACCTTGTCCCGCAGTTTCCGCTGATCCGCGACGCGACGCGTGCGTTCTCGCTGCCTTGCATCGAGGAGCAGGGTCTTGAGGCGGACGACCTCATCGCCTCCTACGCCCGCGCTGCCACCGCGCAGGGCTGGGACGTGACGATCGTGTCCTCGGACAAGGACCTGATGCAGCTGGTCGGCAAGTGCGGGATCGGCGGCGGCTGCGTCGACATGCTGGACACGATGAAGAACCAGCGCATCGACATTCCCGAGGTGATCGAGAAGTTCGGTGTCCCGCCCGAGAAGGTGGGCGACGTGCTCGCGCTGATGGGCGATGCGGTGGACAACGTGCCCGGCGTCTACGGCGTCGGCCCCAAGACCGCGACCAAGCTGATCCAGGACTACGGCGATCTCGAATCCGCGCTGGCCGCCGCGCCGGAGATGAAGAAGTCCAAGCTGCAGGAACGCCTGATCGAGCAGGCCGAGCAGGCGCGACTGTCCAAGGTGCTGGTGACGCTGAAGGAGGACTGCACCCTCCCGATGGCGCTCGACGACTTCAAGCTCGACGCGATCCCGCCCGAGCCGCTGGCCGCGTTCCTCTCCACCCACGGCTTCACCAGCCTCTTGAAGCGCCTCGACACCGGCCACGGCAGCCCCGAGCGCGCGACGCAGCTGAACCCGGCGAAGGCGACAACCGCTGCCGCCTCCAGCCCGCTCGAAGGCGCGGCGCGCCAGCCGCTGCCCGAGTGGCCCGCGATCGATCGCGATGCCTACGAGTGCGTGACGACGGAGGCGCAGCTCGACGAGTGGATCGCGAAGGCCTTCGCCGCGCGGCTTGTCACGGTGGATACGGAGACCTCGATGCTCGATGCGATGCGGGCCGATCTGGCGGGCATCAGCCTCGCGGTCGGGCCGAACGAGGCGTGCTATATCCCGCTGGGCCATGGTGGCAGCGATATGTTCGCCGAAAAGCCCGTTCAGGTATCGCTAGGTGCCGCTGTGGCCCGCCTGAAGCCGCTGCTGGAGAGCGATGCGGTGCTCAAGGTCGGCCAGAACATCAAGTACGACCTCAACGTGCTGGCCCGCCACGGCATTGCGGTGTCGCCGATCGACGACACGATGATCGTCAGCTTCTGCCTCGACGCCGGCCGCCAGATCGAGGGCATCGGCGGCGGGCACGGCATGGACGAGCTTTCGCAGCGCCACCTTGGCCATACCACGCTGACGTTCAAGGAAATCTGCGGCACCGGCAAGAAGGCGATCCCTTTCGGCGAAGTCCCGCTCGACCGCGCGACCCAGTACGCCGCCGAGGACGCCGACGTCACCTGGCGCCTGCACTCGGCGCTCAAGCCGCGCCTCTCCTTTGAGGGCGGCACCCGCATCTACGAGCGCGTCGATCGCCCGCTGATCCCGGTCGTCGCGCAAATGGAGCGCCACGGGGTCAAGGTCGACCGCGAGAAATTGTTCGGCCTTTCCAGCCAGTTCGCCGAGGCGATCGGCGCGCTGGAAAAGGAGATCTTCGAGAAGGTCGGCCAGGAATTCACCATCGGCAGCCCCAAGCAGCTCGGCGACATCCTGTTCGACAAGCTCGGCTACAAGGGCGGCAAGAAGGGCAAGAGCGGCCAGTATTCCACCGACCAGTCGGTGCTTGAAAAGCTGGCCGCCGAGGGCGAAGTGGTCGCCACCAAGGTGCTGGAATGGCGCCAGCTTTCCAAGCTGCGCTCGACGTACACCGAGGCCCTGCAGGCCGCGATCAACCCGGAGACGGGCCGCGTCCACACCAGCTACAGCCTCGTCGGCGCGCAGACCGGGCGTCTGTCCTCGACCGATCCGAACCTGCAGAACATCCCGATCCGCACCGAGATCGGCCGCCAGATCCGCCACTGCTTCGTCGCCGAGCCGGGCAACGTCCTGCTCGCCGCCGACTATTCGCAGATCGAACTGCGCCTCGCCGCGCACATGGCCGACGTGCCCAGCCTCAAGGAAGCGTTCGCGGCGGGCGAGGACATTCACTCGCGCACGGCGATGGAGATGTTCGGCACGGTCGATCGCGACACGCGCGGCCGGGCCAAGACGATCAACTTCGCGATCCTCTACGGTATCTCGCGCTGGGGCCTCGCGGGGCGTCTGGGCACGTCCTCGGACGAGGCGCAGGCAATGATCGACCGCTATTTCGAGCGCTTCCCGGGGATTCAGCGCTACATCCACGAGACGCTGGAGAGCGTACGCGCCAAGGGCTATTCGGAGACGCTGTTCGGCCGCAAGACGTGGTTCCCGCGCGTCAATTCCAAGAACCAGGCCGAGCGCCAGGGCTCCGAGCGCGCGGCGATCAACGCGCCGATCCAGGGCACCAGCGCCGACATCATCAAGCGGGCGATGGCGCGCATGACCCCGGCGCTGGTCGAGGCGGGCCTGCCGAACGTGCGCATGCTGCTGCAGGTGCACGACGAACTCGTCTTCGAACTGCCCGAGGGCGACGTCGCGGCAGCCTCTCCGGTGATCGAGCGGGTGATGGCCGAGGCGGCGCTGCCCGCCGTGACCCTCGACGTGCCGCTGGGGATCGAGATCGGCCACGGCGAGAGTTGGGGCGCGGCGCACTGAAGGTTCTGCCCACTCCGTCCGGCTAAGGCAGCAAGCTGCCAAGCCTCCCAGCCCTTCCGCAAGCGGGAGGGCTGATCTTTGCTGCTCACCTCCCGATTGCGGGAGGGGCTGGGGGTGGGCCGGGCAAAAACCACGACTACCCGCGAAACTGCTGCACTGCAGCATCGTTTGCTCCCCATGATCGACTTTATCGAGAGCCACATCGCGGGCCTTCCGAACTGGGCCGAGAGGCCGGTGGTCGCCATCGTCGCCGCGCTGATCGGGGTGGTGCTGGCGCTGGCGATCCACACGATACTCTTCCGCGTCCTCGTCCGGGTGGCGCGGGGGAGCACCAGCGATGCCGACGACCTCGTCGTCAACCGCCTCGAACGCCCGACCCGCTGGGCCTTTCTCTCGATCGGCATGGTCATGGCTGCGCGCGAGGCTCCGGCACTCGACGCCGTATGGGACCGGCTGGCCCCGTTCGTCATGCCGCTCCTCACCGGCTGGGTGGCCATCGCGATCTTCCGCGCCTTCATCGAGGCGATGATCCTGCGCGCCGACATCACCGTCGAGAACAACCGCAACGCCCGCCGCCGCCGCACGCGCCTTGGCATTATGAGCCGCCTCGGCACCTTCCTGATCGTGTTCCTGACGATCTCGGGAATGCTGGCCTCGATCCCCGGGGTGAAGGAGATCGGCGTTACCCTGATGGCCTCGGCCGGCCTTGCCGCGCTGGCCGTCGGCGCCGCCGCGCAGCCTGCGCTGAAAGCGCTGATCGCGGGCATCCAGATGGCGATGACCGAGCCGATCTCGATCGACGACGTCATCATCCTCGACGGCGAATGGGGCCGCATCGAGGATATTCGCACCACTTACGTCGTCGTGCGCCTGTGGGACGACCGCCGCCTCGTCGTCCCCTCCAACCGCTTCCTCGAGGACACCTTCCAGAACTGGACCAAGACCACCTCGCAGCTGCTGGGCACCGTGTTCCTATACCTTGATCACGGCACCGACATCGGCCCGATCCGCGAGGAATATACCCGCCAGATCAAGGCCCACCGCCTGTTCGACCAGCGTGCCCAGATCCTTCAGGTCACTGACTGCCGCGATCAGACCCTCGAAGTGCGGCTCCTCATGAGCGCCCGCGACGGACCGACCCTGTTCGACCTGCGCTGCGAAATCCGCGAGAGCATGATGGACTGGATTCGCCGCGAAATGCCCGAAGCGCTCGCCCGTCGCCGCCAGTTGCAGGTCGCGCCGATGGAGCTTGCGGCCGCCCCTTCGATGGTGGAGGCGATGGGGAAGGGAGCCTTGAATTAAGAGGAAGGTGCGAGGGCCATCGCCCTCGCGCTCCCGTTACTGTCGTCGTCGTGCCCTGCGCTCGGGGGTGTGCAAGGTGACGCAGGTTTACACGGTTTACACGGTCCAGAGGGGAAAGTGTCACCTTGGGGCCGTTTTGGGGCCGAAAGTGTCACGTTGCAGGGCAAATGTGTCACCTTGCGCGCCCGATGTGTCACCTTGTGGTGTAACCTTGTGTGTAAAGGTGTCACCTTGTGCGGCTTGGCGCTCCTGCCGGAAGAGGGCGCCCCAGGCCAGTCCCTCGTCCCAGACCTCGGCGAACTGCGGCCCGAGCCGCGCGCGCAGGCGATAGGCCGACTGGCGAGACATCCCCACCTCCCGCGCCGCCGCCGCAACCCCTCCCGTCCGAGCCAGCGCCGCGACGAAGGCATGAACCCTCGCTCTGGTCCAACGATAGTCGGCGTTGCTCCGGCGGGGCGATCTGGGTGCGCGGGGTTGGGTCATGTCGGGGAGGGTATGACTGGGCGGGGGATGTAGGAAAGTGGAGTGCCGTGATGCTGGCATGAGGAAATGAGAAAATAGAAAACAAAGTAAATGCGAGGGCCATCGCCCTCGCGCTCCCGGGAATGTCGACGTCACTTCCCGAAGCGTGCAATGATTAAAATTCTGTAATCTATAGAAGGTCCGTAGCTCATAAGTAGTTTTGCTGGACTCACGTCGTTACAGGAGTTTAATCTTTCATTTATCAAGGCGTTGAGGGGGATTTATGGATTTGGGCACGCGCATTCTCGAACTGCAAAAGCGAACCATTGAGCATCGCGAGGTCCTGTTGACCGAGGAAGCGGCGAAAACGGCTCTGGTGATGCCCTTTTTGCAGTCGCTGGGTTACGACGTTTTTAATCCGAGCGAGGTAGTTCCTGAATTCACTGCAGACGTGGGAACCAAGAAGGGCGAAAAAGTCGATTATGCAATCTGCAACGATGGTCGTGTGACCATTCTGGTGGAATGCAAACCATCCTCGATTGAATTAAATATCAATCACGCAGCACAGTTGTTCAGATATTTCAGCGTCACCGATGCACGCCTTGCTGTTTTGACAAACGGCGTGAACTACCAGTTTTATTCTGATGTTGAAAAACCGAATAAAATGGATGATCGTCCATTCTTTACGTTCAGCATGGATGCGATCAAACCAACTGACATAAAGACGTTGGAGAAGTTTTCGAAATCAAGTTTTGACATTGAAAAGATTGTTCAGGAGGCAGGAAACCTCAAGGTTCAATCTCTTCTTCGTAAGGAAATTGAAAAGGAATTCGCTGAGCCATCAGAAGAATTTGTGCGGTTGATGGCAAGTCGGGTCCATGACGGCCGCTTGACGCCTGCCATCAAGGAAAATTTCGGACGTATGCTCGGAGCTACGATCAATTTGATAATCCGTGATCTGGTCACGGATCGTTTGTCCAACGCTCTGAATGCTTCTGCCCCGGTGATTGCTGAAGACGTTGACGGTGGGGCGGCGAATGATGTTGTCGAAGAGGGTGTGGTTACCACGCAAGAAGAGATTTCCGGTTTCCATATCGTACAAGCTATCGCCTCGCGCCTCGTAGACCCCAAGCGCGTCAACATCCGTGATGCGAAATCCTATTGTGCCATCTTGCTTGACGATAATAATCGAAAGACCGTCGCGAGGATGCATTTCAACGGCATTTCAACGAAATATCTTGGTACTTTTTCCGGTAAGGAAGAGCAGAGAAACCTGATTTCCGAACTCACGCAAATCTACCAGTTCGCGCCTCAGATCGAGGCTCGACTTCGTGAATTGGATGATAGCGTCCCTGCGTAACGGCGGGATGCGGCGCTTACGTCGCCAATTCCCGGGAGCGCGAGGGCAGTGGCCCTCGC
>NZ_BAAILP010000120.1:47252-50116 GCF_054589055.1 Novosphingobium sp. 11B
CCCCACCCGAACCCTCAGTGCTTCCGTTCGCGGGTGCTTTCCACCATGCCCGGGGCGATGAAGCCGATCGGCGTCACTTCCATGGCGCGCTTTTTCAGTTCGCCTTTCATGCGCTGGTACTCGTCTTCCATGGCTTCGGTCACGGTGGCGCGGCTGTCTTCGAGGGCTTCCTCGAAGTCCTGCATCGTCACTTCTTCCACGCTCGCGCCGCGTTTGCGGATGGCGATGAGGCCGGCGCGGCGCACGACGTCTTCCAGGTCCGCGCCGGTGAAGCGTTCGGTGCGGTCGGCGATCTCGCCCAGGCGCACGTCCTCGGCCAGCGGCATCTTGCCGGTGTGGATGCCGAGGATGTGTTCGCGGCCCGGTGCGTCGGGGGTGCCGACGTAGACCAGTTCGTCGAAGCGGCCGGGGCGCAGGAGGGCGGGGTCGACCAGTGCCGGGCGGTTGGTGGCGCCGACGAGGACGACCGACTGCAGTTCCTCCATCCCGTCCATCTCGGCGAGGATGGTGTTGACCACGCGGGCGGTGACTTGCGGTTCGCTGCCGCCGCCGCCCATGCCGCGGGCGGGGACGAGGCTGTCGATCTCGTCGATGAAGATCACGCACGGGGCCACCTGACGGGCGCGGGCGAACAGCTTGGCGATCTGCTGTTCGCTTTCGCCGTACCACTTGCTGAGAAGGTCGGAGGACTTGATCGAGATGAAGTTCGCCTCGGCCTCTTTCGCCACGGCCTTGGCCAGCAGGGTCTTGCCGGTGCCGGGCGGGCCGTAGAGGAGGAAGCCCTTGGCCGGGCGGATGCCCAGCTTGTGGAACGCCTCGGGGTTCTTCAGCGGCAGTTCGATGCCTTCCTTCAGCTTGATCTGTGCCTCGTCCAGGCCGCCGATGTCGGCCCAGCCGATGTTCGGCACCTGCACCATGACCTCGCGCATGGCGGAGGGCTGGACGCGCTTGAGGGCGGCGAGGAAGTCCTCGCGGTAGACCTGCAGGTTGTCGAGCACTTCGGCGGGGATGGTGCGCGCCTCGAGGTCGAGCTTGGGCATGATGCGGCGCACCGCCTCGATCGCGGCCTCGCGGGCGAGGGCGGCAAGGTCGGCGCCGACGAAGCCGTGGGTGGTGCGGGCCAGCTCGTTCAGGTCCACGCGCTCGCTCAGCGGCATGCCGCGCGTGTGGATGCCGAGGATCTCGCGGCGGCCCTTCTCGTCGGGCACGCCGATGACGATCTCGCGGTCGAAGCGGCCGGGGCGGCGCAGGGCCTCGTCGATGGCGTCGGGGCGGTTGGTGGCGGCGATGACGACCACGTGGGCGCGGCTGTTGAGGCCGTCCATCAGCGTGAGCAGCTGGGCGACGAGGCGCTTTTCCGCTTCGCCGTGGACCTGGTCGCGCTTGGGGGCGATCGAGTCGATCTCGTCGATGAAGACGATCGCGGGGGCGGACTTGGTCGCCTCCTCGAAGATCTCGCGCAAGTGCTTCTCGCTCTCGCCGTAGCCGGAGCCCATGATCTCGGGGCCGTTGATCGAGAAGAAGCTGGCCTCGCTCTCGTTGGCGACGGCCTGCGCCAGGCGCGTCTTGCCGGTCCCCGGCGGGCCGTGGAGCAGGACGCCCTTGGGCGGGGCGACGCCGAGGCGGGTGAACAGTTCGGGGTAGCGCAGCGGCAGTTCGACCATCTCGCGCAGCTGGCGGATGGTGTCGCTCATGCCGCCGACGTCGTCGTAGTTGACGTCGCCGCGCGCGTCGTGGGCTTCCTCGAAGACCTCGCGCAGTTCGACTTCGGTGTTCTCGTCGATGTGGACGATGCCGCGCGGGGTGGTGGAGACGACGTTGAGGCGGATCTGGGTCAGCGCATAGGCGGGCGCGTTGAACATGCGGCGCAGCTGGGGCGGGATGTCCGCGACCTGCTGCTGGCCGGTGGTGGCGACGAGGTCTCCCTGCACCATGGGGCGCTGGAAGAAGTTGCGCTTGAGTGCGGCGGACGGGCCCTGCAGGCGCATGTCCTTCTGCGCCGGCGCGAAGACGACGCGCTGGGCGGGGCGCGATTCGGCCTTGCGGATGGTGACGTGGTCGCCGGAGCCAACTTCGGCATTGCCGCGCTGGAGGCCGTCGAGGCGGATGACGCTGAGGCCCTCGTCCTCGTCGTAGGCGAGTACGGCGCGGGCCACGGTCACGGCCTTGCCGGTGATTTCGAGCACGTCGCCTTCCATGGCGCCGATCTCGCCCAATGCGGCGCGAGACAGGCGGGCGATGCCCTGGCCGCTCTCTTCCTGACGAGCGGCGGCGACCTGCAGCTTGATGGTGCGGTCTTCGGTCTTGGTTTCGGTATCCGCCATGTGCGGGGTGTTCCTTCCTCGATCCCGATCCCGGTCATCTGCTGATCGACCGGTCGGTGGAGGATAGCTGGGTATCGCCACCGGGGAATGCAATTCGAACCCGTACGATGCGCGCGTGTTCCCTTTCCGAGTGGCGGAATTCGCGCATTACCCGGACAAGAAAAAAGGCCCGGTCGTTTCCGACCAGGCCGTAGAAGTTTTGGGAGAGGATGCCTGAAAGGCACTGTCTGTATGCTGCCGAATCGGCTTTTGTGCAAGTGCGAAAAGAATAGGTCGTGTTGCGAAAATGTGAACCAAGGTTGCGTAATGCTGCACAAGAGGCGCTTTTCTGAACGAAATGTCAGGGTTTCCGCCATGTATGATAATGAACCGACCTTCAGATTCATCTTTACGCTTACGTGAGCGCGCAACGCTGGGGCGATGGGCTGCAATCCTTTGCCTGCTGCAACGCGTCAAGTGCTTGCCAAGGTCAGCATGTCACTCGGAATCGCCATAAAATTGCGGCGCCGCACCCTTTCGGGGCGGCGCCGTACGGTATTA
>NZ_BAAILP010000120.1:50204-59387 GCF_054589055.1 Novosphingobium sp. 11B
GCTGATCAGTGCGCGAGGAGCAGGGCGGGCGCGGTTTCCTCCTTGAGGAAGAACTCGGTCACGCCGCCGAACAGGAACTCGCGCACGCGATTCTTGCCGTAGGCGCCCATGACGAGGAGGTCCGCCCCTTGCGCAGCGGCGGCCAGCGTCTCCTGAGTCGAGTGGACGCGCTCATGCTCCTCCAGTTCGGCGTTGACGCCGTGGCGCGAGAGGTAGCGCAGGGCATCGGTGGCGGGGAAGCCGCCTTCCTTCTCGACCACGCAGATCAGTTTCACACTGGAGCACTGCGCCAGCAGCGGCGCGGCGGCGCGCAGGGCAGCGGCGGCCTGTTCCCCGCCGTCCCAGCCGATGCAGGCAGTCCCGACCGGCACCTTGAGCGGGGTTTCCGCCAGCGCGAGCACCGGCGCGCGGGCACGCAGGGCAAGGTCTCCGGCAAGCCCACCCGAGCGCGAGACGACGATGAGGTCGGCGAGGCGCGCGGCATAGGCGAAGGCGGTGACGGGGTCGTCCTCGCAGCGGATCACCTCGAAGGGCACGCCCGTTCCCGCAAGGTGGGTCTCGGCGGCGGCGGCGACTTCGTCGTCGGCCTCCAGCGCCTTGTCGAGCGCTTCGGAGATCACGTAGCTGCCGCCCATCGGGTCCATCGCGATGTAGCGCGAGACGGGGGTGTCGACGAGCACGGTAACGTGGCCGTTCTCGCGTCGGGCGATGTCCACGGCGGTCTGGAGGCGGGCATCGCTGCCCGGCTTGCGGTCGGCGTTGACGAGTATCGAGCGCATGGTCGTTCTCCCTCTTAGGCATCCTCAGGCTAACCCGTGGCGGTGGGATTTCCATGACCGGGATCAAACATGGGGCGTAAGGGAAACGAATGGCCGCGCATCGAGTTGCGGGTCGGTGCTTCGGGCAATGGTTTGAAACGCTGTGCGCGCCTTTCAGCGCTGCGCCCGCCCCGTCAGTGCTTTAAATTGCTGCTTGCCCGCGCAGACAGGATCGCCCGCGCATCCGTGAGGTCCGAAGGTTTGTCCACGTCTACCGCCGCGAGCCCGTCGCGTGCGGCGACGAGGCTGGCGGTGACGCCGATCCTGCGGCCCAGCCGTCCGATCGCGTCGCTCAAGGTCAGGCGGCCGAGCGCATAGCCGATGAGCATGCCGATCCCCAGCCGCGCGGCGATGCGCCAGGGGCGCTTGCGGTCTGCCTCGACCATCTTCCAGGTGTCGATCGCAAGGCCCGCGCGAGGGCTCGCCAGCAGGAACAGGTTGCAGCCCGACCAGTGGCCGTCGGCGAAGCGCAGATATGTCCGGCGGCTGCCGGGCATCGCCGCCTCGATCGCCTCGCGCCGGGCGAGGAGGATGGCGACGTCGCTGCCTTCCGGCGTGTCGGCGAGGAAATCGCGGACCCACTCGGGCTTCAGCAGCGCATGGTCGCTGGTGGTGATCAGCAATGGCGCGCCGAGCGTGTCCAGCCCGATGGCAACGCTGGCGCTGGGACCGGTGCCTGTGGCGAGCACCTCGCAGCCGAGTTCCGCGGCGAGATCGCGCACGTGCGGATCGCTGGCGGAGACGGCGATCCGTGCGATCCCGGCCTCGCGCAGTGCGACGACGACGTGGGCGAGCATTGGCTTGCCCGCTATCTCGACCAGCGACTTGTGCGCGACGCCTTCGGCCTCGGCGACGGGGTCGGGCGCGCCGGGGCGCGATCCGGCGAGGATCAGGGCGTTCATGCGGTCTTCTCCCGCTTGCCGCGCCAGACCTGCCAGAGCACGCCGGGGGCGGCGAGGATCGGATGCCGCTCGCGCCAAGGGGTGATCTTTACGGGGACGCCGGTGTGGCGCTCGATCTTCCAGGCGGCGTAGCGGGCCGCGCCTTCGAAGGTGGTCGATGCCTTGAGGAGCCGCAAAACATTGTAGGGCTTGCCCAGCCGCCGGCGTCGCGCCCACCACGACAGGATGCGCGCCCGTTCGTTGGCGGGGAGGGTGGGGCGCAGGCGGCCGCCCTCCTGCGTGACGGCGATTCCGGCGGCGCCGAGCGCCAGCGGCAGCAGTCCGTCGAAATGGGCACGGTTGGCGGCGAGGATCGAGTCTTCCCGGCCCGCCTTCTCGACGCGGAATTCGGCGGCGTAAGTCGCGCGGAACAAGGCGCGCCAATAGTCCTCGGGCGTTCCCGCGTCAGGCCCCAGCGCTACGGCGAGGCGCGCCGCCGTGCGGGCGGCGCCTGCGACGGCCTGCGCGATCGCGGCGCCGGCGGCCGCGTCGCGCTGCCAGGCGAGAGCGCTCGGCTGGACGAAGCGTGCCCAGATGGTGGTATCGATGCGCTCTCCGGCTGCGGCAGCGCGGAAGGTCTCCAGCGCCATCGTCGCGACCTTGGCGCGCAACGGAACACCGTCGTGCGTCCATTCGTGATAGCTCACGCGCGGCCAGATCCGCTCGACCTGAGCGCCCGGCAGCAGCACGTAGAAGTCCAGCACGCCCTCCAGCGATCCGGTGCGCAGGTTCGATCCGTAGAACAGCACGCCCAGCGCATCCGCCGCCTGGGCCAGTTTCCCGGCGAAGGCGCGCACTTCGGGCACGACCTCGCGCGTCAGGGCGGAGGCGATGCGGTCATCGAGAGGGGAATGCGCGATCATTGCCGCGTCAATCGGACAGGCCAGCCGCAATTACAAGGCGCCAGTTGGAAACCCGGCGGTCCGGCGTCAGGGGACGACGAAATTGATCTGCGGCCCTTCCTCGAGCACGTAGCGACCGGCCGGGAAAGCCTCTCCGTCGAGGATGAAGGTGCCGCCGATGTCCATGTCGACCTCGCTGGCGCTCACGCGGTGAGCACCCTTGCGGGCGAACAGCTTGAGGTTGAAGCCGAACATCATCGCGGGCAGCAGCGCCACCAGCCAGCGGATCGGCCAGTCCATCACCGCCAGCTTGAGTCCCGGCGCCGGATTGCGCCCGAAGGGCTTTGCGCCGAGCGGAAACCGCTCGAAGGTGGTGGCGATGGTCAGGTAGCGCTCGTCCGCACTGCCCTTGCCCATGTAAGGCAGGTGCTGGCCGGTGCGGCGATCGACGATACGGGTCGGCGTACAGGCGCGCCAGGCGTTGCCGGCCCCGCCGAACAGGGTCTGCAGCACGCCCCAGAGAATGGTGAGGCCGACCGCGAAGCTGTTGAACAGGCCGCGGCGGTGCGCCTCCTGCCCGGCCTCGGTCGCGAGAGAGAAAGCGCCGGTGCCCAGAATGAAGCCCTGCACGCAGCGCGCGGTGCCGTCCGCCGGGGAAATCCGCAGCGGGCTGCGCGAGATGGTCCGGCCGCGATGGGCGGAAGCCAGCGCTTCGGCCAGCGACCACTTGTTGGGCAGACCAAGATCGACCGCCAGCGCGTTCGTCTTGCCCTTGGGCAGTACGATGAATGTGGGCCAATCGTTCCCAAAGATGTCCGCGCCCGCCGAAAGCACGTCGCGCACGGTGCCGTCGCCGCCGTCGACCACGAGATAGTCGATGCCGCGCCGGGCGAACTCGGCCAGCGTGTAGTGCAGTTCCTCACGCGTGGAGGGGGTCTGCGTCAGGATGTTGGAGCAATCCGCCATCTCGGGCTTGATGCCCATGTTGCGGTGGCTTCGCGGGTTGCGGACGATGCCGACCAGCGGGACCGCACGGCCGCGGCGCGCCGGACGAACCGTGCGCGCGCCGTCGCGGCGACCAAGCTCGCCGAAGATCGGCAGCGTCTCGAAGGTGTGAATACTTCCGTGCACGGCGTACCATGTAGTATCGCTAGCTCGGAAAATCACCCAGAAATATGCTCTGACACATTTGGGTTACAGTTTAATGGCGCTTGTTACCGTATCGACACGCTTTGTGGCCGAACCAAGGCGCCGCGATTGTCACTCGGTCCGCAAGGCCCTACGTGGCGGTCCTATGGTCCAGAATACGCAAGTGCTGCCGGTCGTCACGATCGGTGAAAATCCCGTGAAGCTGTGGGGCCTGAGCCCTTCGGTGCGGGTCGGTCGGATCGCCCGCGCCGCCGGGCTCGAGCCCGTCGACGGCGTGCCCGAAGGCCCGGCGATACTTTCCAACGCAGCGTTTGCGTGGGACCCGGCGTGGTTCGGAAACATCACCGGACGGCAGGGCACGGTGCTGACTTTGGGCGGTGTTCCGGCACTTGCCCATGCTGCGGATGCACATCAGGCGGCGCGAGTCGCGGCTGCCATGGCGGCGGGCCTGCCGTTGGTCGACTCGACCGGGTTCGAGGTCGTCGCCTATGAAGACGGCCCGACCATCGAGAACAAGCAGCTTCGCAAGCGCGAGACGCCGTTCCTGATGGCGCTGACCCCCGCGACGCTGCGGCCGATCGAGCGCGCGAGCTACTTCGGCGCCTACAAGGGCGTGACCGACGTGCTGACCAAGTACCTCTGGCCGGAATGGGCGCTGGTGCTGACGCGGATCTGCGCGAAGCTGGGCGTGACGCCGAACATGGTCACGACCGTCGGCGCGGTGTTCTGCGTAATCGCCACCGTGCTCTTTGCTTACGGCCATTACTGGCTGGGCATGGCGCTGGGCCTCGTGTTCATGGTGCTCGACACCGTGGACGGCAAGCTGGCGCGCTGCACGATCACCTCCTCGGCCTGGGGCAACGTGTTCGACCACGGCATGGACCTTGTCCATCCGCCGTTCTGGTGGTGGTTCTGGGCGACGGGCCTCGCGTACTGGGGGATGTCCTACGATACCGCGACGTTCTGGTGGGTCCAGGCGGCCATCCAGGGCGGCTATGTGGTCCAGCGCCTGATCGAAGGGGCGTTCATCCGGTTTGCCGGAATGCACATCCACGTGTGGCGGCCGTTCGACAGCAATTTCCGCCTGATCACCGCGCGGCGCAATCCGAACATGGTGATCCTGTTCGCGGCGATGGTGTTCTCGCGCCCCGACCTCGGCCTGATCGCGGTAGCCTGGTGGACGGCCCTGTCGTGCCTGATCCACGCCGTGCGGCTGGTGCAGGCATGGATCGTGCGGGCGCGTGGTGGCACCATCACCTCCTGGCTGGCGGAAGGCTGAAGATCATGAACGCTACAATCGAGAAGTTCGGCTGGCCCGCCACGCTGGTGGCGGAGTTCGACCATTGGGTCGTGCTGGCCCGCCCGGCGCAGCCGACGCTCGGCTCGCTGGTGCTGGCGGCGAAGAGCGATGTCACCGCCTTCGGCGACCTACCGGCCGAGGCGCATGCCGAATTGAAGCGCGCGACTGGCGCCATCGAGGCGGCGCTGGGCAAGGCGGTCGGCTATGCCAAGCTCAACTACCTGATGCTGATGATGGTGGACCCGCACGTCCACTTCCACGTCATCCCCCGCTACGAAGGCGCGCGCGAGTGGCAGGGGCGCGAGTTCGTCGACTGCGGCTGGCCCAAGGTGCCGGACCTTGGCCATGCGGTGGCGCTGGAGGGCGCGGATCTCGATGCGCTGGTGGCTTGGCTGAAGGGGTTTTTCGAGGGCTGATGCCCACCCTGTCCGGCTAGATCGCTTCGCCCCCAAGCCTCCCAGCCCTCCCGCACGCGGGAGGGCGAAACGATGGGCTCTCATTCCCCTCCCGCGTGCGGGAGGGGGCAGGGGTGGGCTCTCACCACGTATCGGTCAGCTTCGTCGCGATCTCGATGTCGTTGAGGAAGTCCACCTCGGCCCAGTCCAGCCCCTCGATCGAAACAGTGCCGACCTTGCCGGTGGGCGCGATCGAATCGATCACCTTCAGATACCAGTGCTGGACGCCCTCGGGCGTGCGCATGGCCTGGCGCACGGTCTCGCGGAACAGGTCCGCGCCTTCGCCCCGGAATGCGAGGAAGCCGATCGATTCGGAATTGGACTGCGCCGCCGTCAGCGTCTTGCCGATGTGGATCAGGCGGCCTTCGGGGCTGCGTTCCACCTTCATGTCGTCGCTGTCGTAGCCGTCCGCCTTGACGTCCACCGTCACGGTGATCGGCCAGGGCTTGCCGTCGGGACCGGCCGCGCCCTGCTGGACCGTGCGCACGATCTCCTCCGACACCAGCGTGTCGCCGTTGAGGATCAGGAAGTCACCGCGCATCGCCTCGCGCGCGATCCAGCACGAGCCGAGGTTGTCGGCCACCTTGAAGAAGGGATTGAATCGCACCGTGATTTCCACGCGCGGGTCACGGATGGAATTGAGGTGCTCCTCCAGCATGTCGGTCATGAAGCCGGTGACCACGTCGATCCGCTTGACCCCGCCGCGCGCCAGCATCTCGATCTGCCACTCGATCAGCGAGCGGCCGGAGAAGTCGATCAGGCACTTGGGACGCTCGGCCGTGAGGGGGAGCAGGCGTGAGCCCTGGCCGGCGCTGAGGAGGATGGCGTGTTCGATCATGTGTCATTCAGTCTGCTTGGGGGAAGGGGGCATCTAGCGACTGCACTGCGAAAGGGAAAGCTCTGGCGGGGCGATCCGAGCCGGCCATACGTACAAGAAGAGCGAGCCCACCCTTGCAACTGACAGCCCCCTCGTCCAAATGCGAGCCAATGTCCGCCAAACGCTACCGCCAGGAGAGTGCATCTCCGCTAGGGCGGATACTCCAGAACACCGCCTGGCTGCTCGGCGGCAAGGGCTTCGGCGCGATTTGCGGCCTGGCGTACCTCGCCATCCAGACGCGCACCCTCGGCCTCAAGGATTTCGGCCACTTCTCGCTGATCTTCGGCACCGCGCAGGCGCTGACCTCGCTCGCAGGCTTCCAGACCTGGCGAGTCGTCGTGCGCTACGGGTCGGAGCATGTCCACGCGAAGGACTGGGAGAAGTTCGGCCGCCTCGGCATGCTGTGCGGGGTGATCGATGCGGTCGGTGCGATTCTCGGCTGCGGGCTGGCGGCGATCCTGATCTTCGGCTTCGCGCATCTGCTCGAACTCAACCCCAGCTTCATCCATATCGCGTTCTGGTACTGCGTCGGCTCGCTCTGGGCGCTGGTTTCAGCCCCGACCGGGATCGTGCGCGCGCTCAACCGGTTCGATATGGCCGTCTATGTCGAGGCGATCGTGCCGAGCGGGCGCCTCGTCGCCGCGCTGATCATCTGGTTCACCGGGCCGACCGTCGGCCGGTTCCTGGCGGCCTGGGCCGCAATCGATATTCTCGAGGCCATCCTCTACTGGACCATGGCCCGCCGCCTCAGCCCGCAGGCGGTGCGGATTTCCTACCTCTTCCAGCTGCGCCGCGCGATCCGGGAGAACCCGGGCGTCACCCAGTTCTTCTTCGTCACCTACATGGGCTCGGCCATCGATGCGGCCATGAAGAACGGCCCGCTGCTGGTCGTCGGCGGCTGGGTCGGCACCAAGGCGGCGGGCCTCTACCGCCTCGCCTCGCAGCTGTCGCAGGCGCTGAGCAAGCTTTCCACGCTGCTGACTCGCTCGGTCTATGCCGAAGTGGCCCGCGTCCGCGTCGCCTCCAAGGCCGAGGAATTCCGCAAGCTGGCGCTCCAGACCAGCCTGATCGCGGGCGGTGCGGGCCTTGCCGTGGTGGCGGTCGCGTACTTCCTCGGAGAACAGCTGCTGGCGATGATCGGCGGCGATGCCTTCGAAAGCGGCGCCTCGATCCTCATCCCGCTGGCCGTGGCCGCCAGCTTCGACCTTGCCAGCGTGGCGTTCGAGCCGGTGCTGCACTCGACCGGCAAGGCGCGCCAGTCGCTCGTCGCGCGCCTGATCGCGCTGGCGGCGCTGGGCGTGGGCCTGTGGCAGTTCATCCCCATCGGCCCGAGCGGCGCGGCCTGGGCCGTGGCGCTGGCGGGGGCGACCTCCTACGTCGCCATGGGCGTGATGGCGTGGCATACGCTGCGTCAGGTCGATGCGGGCAAGATCATGGTAGGCCTGCCCGACGACGTCGAGGTCGGGCCGGAGGAGTAACCCCGGCTCGACAGCGAAGCGTCCGCGCGTATCATGCGCGGCATGACCCTCGTTGCCGAAGCCGCCGCCCTTTCCGACAGCATCGTCGCCTTGCGCCGTGCGATCCACGCCGAGCCCGAAATCGGCCTCCACACCCCGAAGACGCGCGACAAGATCCGCGAGGCGCTGGCGCACCTGCCCCTCGAATGGGCGGAAGGGCCGTCCACCACCGGCCTCGTCGCGACGCTCAGGGGCGGCGCGGGAAAGGGCCGCTCGGTGCTGCTGCGCGGCGACATGGACGCGCTGCCGATGCCCGAGGAAACCGGGCTGGACTTCGCCTCCATCATACCCGGCGTCATGCACGCCTGCGGCCACGACACCCACGTCGCCATGCTTGCCGGGGCCGCGCAGCTGCTCTGCGCGCAGGCCGACCGGCTGGCGGGCGAGGTCCGCTTCATGTTCCAGCCCGGCGAGGAAGGCTACCACGGTGCCCGCTTCATGCTGGAGGACGGCCTGCTCGGCGGGGAGGGCTTCGACCGGCCGCTGCCTGACGCGGCCTTTGCGCTCCACGTCATGCCCAATGCGCCCCACGGCCTGATCGGCGGGCGCGCGGGCGCGCTTCTGGCGGCGGCGGACCAGCTCAGGATCACGGTGACCGGGCGCGGCGGCCATGCCTCGATGCCGCACGATACGATGGACCCGGTGCCGATCGCCTGCGAGATCGTCGGCGCCATCCAGACCATGGTGGCGCGCCGGTTCAGCGTGTTCGATCCCGTCGTCGTCACCATCTCGAAGATCGAGGCGGGCACCGCGCACAACGTGATCCCCGACACCGCGACCATGACCGGCACCATGCGCACGCTTTCCGCCGCCAACCGCGCGCGGCTGAAGGACGAACTGCCGCTGCTCGCCGCCGGGATCGCCGGCGCGCACGGGCTCAAGGCAGAGGTCGAGGTGATCGAGGGCTTCCCGGTGACCCTGTGCGACCCCAGCGCCGTCGATTTTGGCGAGGCCGTCGCCCATGACCTGCTGGGCGAGGCGGCGTTCCTGCGCCTCGCCGACCCGATCATGGGAGCGGAGGACTTCGCCTACGTGCTGGAGAAAGTGCCCGGCGCGATGTTCTTCCTCGGCGTCAGCCACGAGGGCGCGGACTGGCGCCAGTGCTGCGGCATCCATTCGACGCGCATGATGGTCGACGAAAGCGTGATGCCGCGCGGCGCGGCCTTCCTCGCCGGGCTGGCGACAAGGTTCCTGGCGGATGGGTGGGCCAAGTAACCGTTCGTCATTGCGAGCGTAGCGAAGCAATCCAGGGCAGTTTCGCGCCGCTCTGGATTGCTTCGCTAC
>NZ_BAAILP010000120.1:59524-66217 GCF_054589055.1 Novosphingobium sp. 11B
GTCCGCCCATTCCGGATGCCGCTTGAACGCCACCGCGACGTAGCTGCACGCCGGCTCGATCTTGAAGTGGTTCTCGCGTGCATCGGCGACCATCGCCTCGACCAGCCGCATCGCGACGCCGCGCCCGCCGATCGCCTCGGGGACCAGTGTGTGATCGGCAGAGCGCACCAGGCCGCGTTCGGTCCATGTCAGGCGGCCGATATGCTCGCTGTCCGCGACGTGGGCGTGGTACTCTCCGGCCGAGCCGAACTCGTGCTTGGTAATGGTGACGCCGACCATGGGGCGGTTCTCCTCGTTGCGCGCTTGACGGGGCGTGCGCGCGCTCACAGGGCATATGGCCATGCAGTTCACGTCCGACAATGCCGCCGCCGTCCATCCCGCCGTCTGGAAGGCGATGATGGCCGCCGATGCGCCCGACGCGCCCTATGACAACGACGCGCTGAGCCAGCGCCTCGACGCCACGTTCTCGGCGCTGTTCAGGCGCGAGTGCGCGGTGCTGTGGGTGGCGAGCGGGACCGCCGCCAACTGCCTTGCCCTCGCCGCCATGGTGCCACCGCACGGCGCCGTCGTCTGCCACCGCGAGGCGCATATCGAGATGGACGAGGCGGGCGCGCCGGGCTTCTTCCTTCACGGCGCCAAGCTGCTGCTGGCGGACGGGGCCAGCGCCAAGGTCACGCCGGAAACCCTCGCCGCCGTGATCGATCCGATCCGCGACGACGTCCATCAGGTCCAGCCCCATGCGATCTCGATCACGCAGGCGAGCGAGTACGGCTGCGTCTACCGTCCCGAGGAAGTCGCCGCGATCGCCGCTTTCGCGAAGGCGCGCGGCCTTGGCCTGCACATGGACGGCGCGCGTTTCGCCAATGCGACGGCGTATCTGGGCTGCTCTCCCGCCGAGGCCGCAGGCGCGGTCGATGCGCTGAGCTTCGGCTTCGTCAAGAACGGCGGCATGGGCGCGGAGGCCATCGTCTTCTTCGACGTCGAGGCCGCGCGCACGATCCGCTACCGCCGCAAGCGCGCCGGGCACCTGCAGTCCAAGGGCCGCTTCATGGCCGCGCAGATCCTCGCGATGCTGGAGGGCGACTTGTGGCTGGGCAACGCGCGCGCCGCCAATGCCGCCGCCGCCGAAATCGCCGCTGCCGCGCCGGGCCGCCTGCTCCATCCGGTAGAGGCCAACGAGATCTTCCTCACCTGCACCGCCGCCGAGCGCGAGGCGCTGCGTGCGCAAGGCTTCGCCTTCTACGACTGGGGCGCCGATGCCGCGCGGCTGGTGACGTCGTGGGATGCGAAGGACGCGCATGTCTCCGCCCTCGCCAGGGCATTGGCCGGGCTGTGACCGAGGCGCAGGAGCCCGCTTCCCGAGGCAAGGTGATCTTCGCCTTCCTCGTCGTTACCGCGATCTGGGGCTCGACCTGGCTGGTGATCAAGGATCAGGTCGGATCGGTGCCGCCGACATGGTCGATCACGTACCGCTTCGCGCTGGCGGGCGCGGGAATGCTGGCGCTGGCGCTGCTGCGGCGCGACAGCCTGCGCCTTTCGCGGCAGGGGATGGGGCTGGCGCTGCTGGTCGGGCTGAGCCAGTTCGTGTGCAACTTCCAGTTCGTCTACCAGGCCGAGATCCACCTGACCTCGGGGCTGGTCGCCGTCTGCTACGCGCTGCTGATGCTGCCCAATGCGGTGCTGGCGCGGATATTCCTCGGCCAGAAGGTGACGCCGGGCTTCGTCGCGGGCTCTCTGGTGGCGATCGTCGGGATCGCGCTGCTGATGGTCCACGAATACCGCAGCGCCCCGCCCGAGGGCCGCGTCGCGCTCGGCGTGCTGATGACTTGCGCGGGCATCCTCAGCGCCTCCACCGCCAACATCCTGCAGGGCACGAGCGTCGGCCGCGCGCAGCCGATGGTGCCGATGCTGGCATGGGCGATGCTGCTGGGCGCCGCGATCGACGCCTGCTGGAGCCTCGCCACCGTCGGCGCGCCGGTGATGGAGACGCGCTGGGAATACCTCGCCGGGATCGCCTACCTGGCGATCGCCGGATCGGTGGTGACCTTCCCGCTCTACTTCATGCTGATCCGCGAACTCGGGCCTGGCCGCGCGGCCTACAACGGCGTTGCGGTGCCGGTGGTGGCGATGGGGCTCTCGACGCTGTTCGAAGGCTATCGATGGACCGGCCTTGCGGTCGGCGGCGCGGTGCTGGCGCTGGCGGGGCTAGTGATCGCGCTGGCGGCGCGCAAGCGCGGCTAGGCCCTCGACATAAGTGGGGTAGCGCGGCCGCCAACCGAGCACGCGCTTGGCCCTACCGTTCGCGACGCGCCGGTTCTCCGCGTAGAACGCCCGCGCCATGGGTGACAGCTCAGCCTCCTCCAGCGATTGCAGCGGCGGCAGCGGAGCCCCGGTAAGGCGGCAGGCTTCCTCCACCAGCCGGTTCTGCGCGCAGGGCAGGTCGTCGGCGAGGTTGTAGGCGCCCGGCTCCGCCTCGATCCCGGCCAGCACCCCGGCCGCGATGTCCTCGACATGGACGCGGCTGAAGACCTGATCGGGCATGTCGATCCGATGCGCGCGGCCCAGCGCCAGCCGTTCCAGTATCGAGCGGCCGGGGCCGTAGATCCCCGGAAGGCGATAGACCCGCGCGCCCAGCGCCAGCCATGCCGCATCGGCTTCGGCCCGCGCCGTGCGGCGGCCGGTGCCGACCCCGGAGACTGTGGGCGCGCTCTCGTCCACCCACGCGCCGCCGGTGTCGCCGTAGATGCCGGTGGAGGACAAGTACGACAGCGCCTTGCCCCTTAGCGCATCGCCATAGCGCTCGAGCACGAAGTCCAGCGGCTCGCCCCGCCCCTCGCGTCCCGGCGGGACCGAGGAGAGCACGTGATCGGCATCCGCCAGAGCAAGGCGCACACTGCCTTCGTCATCGAAGGCGAGCGTGCCTACGCTGCCGGTCGAGACCACTTCCCACCCGTGCGCCTCGAACAGCGAGGCGATGAAACCGGCGGTATAGCCGAGACCGAAGATGAACAGGCGGCGCATGGTCCATAGCTAGCGAAGGTAGCGCGCGATGCCCACCCCGCTGCGACTAACTCAGCCTGCGGCTTCGCAAGTCTCGCTTCCCTCCCGCTTGCGGGAGGGGTTGGGGGTGGGCGGATCGCCAATGACGAATCCCCCGCTGGCAATCGGCCGCCGAGCCTCTAAGTAACAGGCATGGACATCGCCAGCAGACCCTCCGAGCCCGCCGAGAACACTCAAGTGGCGGATGCCGCGCCGCCGCCCGCCGCGCCTCCGGTGATCCGGCGCGAGGATTACCTGCCGCCCGCATGGCTGGTGCCTGAGGTCGCGCTGGATTTCCGCCTCGGCCTCGACGCCACGAAGGTCACCGCGACGCTCTCGGTCGCGCGCAATCCCGCAGGAAACGGCGCTTCGACGCTGCGCCTCAATGGCGACCAGATCGCCCCGCTGGCGGTCCGGGTGGACGGGCTCGACGTCAACGACTGGCGCCTCGACGGTTCCGATCTGCTCGTCGAACTGAACGGCGAGGCGCATGAGGTCGAGGTCGAAACCGCGCTCAATCCCGCCGCGAACAGCCAGCTCATGGGCCTCTATGCCTCGAACGGGATGCTCTGCACCCAGTGCGAGGCGGAGGGTTTCCGCCGCATCACCTTCTTCCCCGACCGGCCCGACGTGCTCTCCACCTACACGGTGCGGATGAGCGGCGAAAAGGCGCAGTTCCCCATCCTCCTCGCCAATGGCAACTGCACCGCCAGCGGCGAGGGCGAGGACGGCACCCCCGATGGCTGGCACTGGGCCGAGTGGCACGATCCCTGGCCCAAGCCGAGCTACCTCTTCGCGCTGGTGGCGGGAGACCTCGTCGCCAATCACGCGGAATTCACCACCATGGGCGGCCGCAAGGTCGACCTCAACATCTGGGTCCGCCCGGGTGACGAGGACCGCACCCAGCATGCAATGGATTCCCTCGTCAATTCCATGAAGTGGGACGAAGAAGCGTTCGGGCGCGAGTACGATCTGGACTTGTTCAACATCGTCGCCGTGTCCGATTTCAACATGGGCGCGATGGAGAACAAGGGCCTCAACGTCTTCAACACGCGCTATGTCCTGGCCGATCCCGAGACCGCGACCGACGGCGATTACGATGCCGTCGAAGGCGTGATCGGGCACGAATACTTCCACAACTGGTCGGGCAACCGCGTGACCTGCCGCGACTGGTTCCAGCTGAGCCTCAAGGAAGGCTTCACCGTCCTGCGCGACCAGCTGTTCAGCGCCGACATGGGCAGCGAGGCGGTCAAGCGGATCGAGGATGTGCGCGTCCTGCGCATCGCCCAGTTCCCCGAGGATTCCGGCCCGCTGGCGCACCCGATCCGGCCGGATTCATTCCAGGAAATCAGCAACTTCTACACCGCGACGATCTACAACAAGGGCGCCGAGGTGATCCGCATGATGCGCACCATGGCGGGCCTCGAACGGTTCCGCCAGGGCACCGACCTCTACTTCGAGCGCCACGATGGCGAGGCCGCGACCTGCGAGGATTTCGTCAAGGCGATCGAGAACGGCGCCGGGCTGGACCTGACGCAGTTCCGCCTGTGGTACTCGCAGGCCGGCACGCCGCAGGTTGCTGCCGAGATGGCACACACCGGCACCCAAACGGTACTTAGGCTCACCCAGACCGTCCCCGCCACCCCCGGACAGCCCGAAAAGCAGGCCATGCCCATCCCCTTGCGCGTCGCCCTGTTCGACCGCGACACCGGCGCGCATTCGGGCGAGCAGTTGATCGTCCTCGACAAGGACAGCGACACGTTCACCTTCGACGGTTTCGCGAAGCCGCCGGTGCTGTCGATCAATCGCGGCTTCTCCGCTCCGGTCGCGATCGAGTTCGAACGCGACAGCGCCGACCTCGTGTTCCTCGCCGCGCATGACGACGATCCCTTCGCCCGCTACGAGGCGATGCAGGGCCTCGTCGTCCAGCATCTCGTCGCCGCCGTCTCTGGCAAGCTCGATTATGCCGCGCGCGCCGAGGGGCGCGCGGCGATCGGCGAGGCTTACGGTTCGGTGATCGCCGACCCGGCGCTCGACGACCTGATGCGTGGCGAGCTGATGATCCTGCCCGCCGAGACCTACCTTGCCGAGCAGCTCCCCGTCTCCGACCCCGGCGCGATCCATGCCGAGCGCGAGGCGCTGAAGGCATGGCTGGGCCGCGAACTCGCCGGTCCGCTTAAGGCGCTCCACGACCGCGCCGTCGCCGTGCCCTATTCGCGCGAGGCGGCCGCGCGCGGTGCCCGCAAGATCAAGACGCAGGCGCTGGTGCTGATCGCGTGTGGCGACCCGGCCGAGGGCGCTAGCCGTGCCTTCGCGCAGTACCAGGCGGCCGACAACATGACCGACCGTCAGGGCGCGCTCATGGTCCTCGCCAGCCTCGACGCGCCCGAGCGCGAGACGGCTCTGGCCGACTTCCATGACCGTTACGAAGGCAATGCCCTCGTCATCGACAAGTGGTTCTCGCTGCAGGCGGGCGCGCTCAACCCGAAAGTGCTGGAGCACATCGCGGCGCTGGCGCAGCACCCCGACTTCACCATGACCAACCCCAACCGCGTGCGCGCGCTCTACATGGCGGCGGCGGCGAACCCCAAGGCGTTCCACGACGCCAGCGGCGAGGGCTACCGCATGATCGGCGACCTGATCCGCCGTCTTGATCCGATCAACGCGCAGACGGCGGCGCGCTTCGTGCCCTCGCTCGGCCGTTGGCGCCGGATCGAGCCGGTGCGCGCGGCGATGATGTGCGCCGAACTGGAGCGCATCGCGGCGCTGCCCGAGCTTTCGCGCGACGTGCGCGAGCAGGTGTCGAAGTCCCTTGGCTGAGCCGGTCGAAGTCAACCGCGCCACTCTGCTCGAAGGTGTCTCCCACGGCTTCCTCGGCCGCCGGGGCGGGGTAAGCGAGGGCGAAGTCGCGGGCCTCAACGTCGGGCGCGGTTCGGGCGATGATCTCGACATCGTCGAACGCAACCGCACGCGGGCGGCCGAAGCGGTGCTGCCCGGCGCGCGGCTGGTCACGGTCTATCAGGTCCACTCGGCCGACTGCGCGGTGCTGGGCGGGGAACCATGGTCCGAGGAAGACCGCCCCAAGGCCGACGCCATCGTCACCGACCGGCCCGGCGCGGTGCTGGGCATCCTCACCGCCGACTGCGCGCCGGTGCTCTTCGCCGACCGCGAGGCAGGCGTGATCGGCGCGGCCCATGCCGGCTGGCGCGGGGCGCTGGGCGGCGTCACCGATGCCACCATCGCCGCGATGGAGGCCCTCGGCGCCCGGCGGGAAAGCATCGTCGCGGCGGTGGGGCCGTGCATCGCGCAGGATTCCTACGAGGTGGACGCAGCGTTCCGCGAGCGCTTCCTCGCCGACGACCTGCCCAATGCGCGGTTCTTCCAGGAAGGGCGGCCCGAGCATTTCCAGTTCGACCTCGAAGGCTACGTGCTATGCCGGTTGCGCCTCGCCGGGATCGCGCATCCCGAGGGTCTGCGGCTGGATACTTATGCCGAGCCCGAGCGGTTCTACTCCTTCCGCCGCGCCACCCATCGCGGGGAACTGAGCTACGGGCGGCAGATTTCGCTGATCGGGCTGGGCTGAGGGCTCGGCGCGTCGCCCTCATTCGTCATTGCGAGCGCAGCGAAGCAATCCAGGGTAGCGTGATACTGCCC
>NZ_BAAILP010000120.1:66373-67185 GCF_054589055.1 Novosphingobium sp. 11B
CTCTGCGTCTCTGCGTGAACCAGTTTTTCTGCTTTTCATTGAGAGGCAGCTTCCGCCCCGTTGTAGACATTCCCGTGCTTGGTTAACGTGCCACCATGCCGATAGTAGAAGCCTTTGACCACGAAGACGCCTTGAAACCGCTATTCACGACTGAGTTTGATTTCCTTCCCCGCATTGGCGAATATCTTTCAATCGATACCCCACCCGGCTATTTCAAATACTACCATGTCGTTGAAATCTGGCACCGGCAGGACACAAAGGGTGGCGCTTTCCGCGCTTGTATACGCCTTGAAGAGAGGGACTGACGAACGTCCGCTCCCCACCCTTCCGTTTCTCAAACCACTCGGTTTGCGACTTCGTTGAAATGGTCCTCGCTGACAATCCCTGCGCCGTCACCATAGAGATATAGAGTGATCGGGCATCGCTGGCTGTTCGCCCAGTCTATAGCCTCTTTGACCGTAACACCTTCGCGCTGGTCGTAATCAATCACATCCAGCGGGTTGCTTTCCGGGGCTTGATCGGCATCCAAGACGCTGTTGTCGTGCTCGACAGCTTCGATGATCGCGTTCACACGGCCCCAGCGATACGGGCGTTTTCGGTGATCAATGACGTTCCAAATCATGTTTCGGTTCATACCTCGATCCGCCAACATCCGCTATCTGCCTAATGGTGTCCCAAACCAGACAGGCAGCTACCCATCTGTGGACGCCCGCACGAACGCAAGCGGTATTCGGGAGAATAGGCACGTAGTCGGATGCTGCCATCTGTCCGGCCTCTGATGCAGCACCGGAGGCTGCGGGCCCGTATGGGAG
>NZ_BAAILP010000121.1:0-280 GCF_054589055.1 Novosphingobium sp. 11B
GCAACGGGACGAAAATCCTGGCTCTTCTGCGACACCGTGGAAGGCGCACGGGCGAGCGCCGTCACCTATAGCCTGATGCTGACTTGCCGCGCCTGCGGCGTCGAGCCTCTCGCGTGGCTACGCCATGTTCTCACTGAACTGCCCCAGCGACCTCTCGACGCCGATATCGACGACCTGCTGCCATTCAACTTCGAAAAACACGCCTGACCTGCCGACGTCGCCGCGGTGGCCTGTCTCGTCCAGCGTCAACTGTGATGGCCGCACTGCCTCCGGAAGCAAC
>NZ_BAAILP010000122.1:0-24372 GCF_054589055.1 Novosphingobium sp. 11B
CCGGCCACCCAACGATAGTACCCTATGGGTGGCCGGGTGGGGGCGCGGGCCGGTGCCGCCTCTACTTCAGCAGACAAAACCTAGACAGCTTCTCCCATCACGAATAGCGATTGTTTTTTATCGGTTCCGATAGACACTGATTATGAAACGCATCGCCCTGTTCCATCTCGAAACGCTGATGTGGATCGATCGCCTCGGCACCTTCGCGGCGGCAGCGGCGCGGCTCAACACCACGCAGCCCGCCATCTCGGCGCGTGTGCGCGAGATCGAGGAGCAGCTGGGCGTGCCGCTGTTCCAGCGCGAGGGACGGCGCATGGTGCTCTCCGCGCGCGGACGGCGACTGGTGCAGGCGAGCGAGCCGCTCTACCACGGCCTCGAACAGGTGCTGCTGGAGGCGAGCGACTTCGCGGGCGCCACCGCCGCCGTGCGTATCGGCTCGGGCGAGATCGCCGCGGCCAGTTGCCTGCCCGCCTTCATCCAGGCCATCGAGCGCGACCGTCCCGGCGTCGCCATGGAGATCGAGATCGACCTCACCGCGCCGCTGCTCCAGCAATTGCTGGCGGGCACACGTGACATCGTGTTCCTCGCCGGGCCGGTCGCGAGCCCGGGGATGCGCACGGCCTCGATCGGCTCGGTGGAGCTGGTATGGTGCGCGGGCGCCGAAGTGGCGCAGGACGGCGGTTTCGCGAAGGCGCTGCCGGTCTGGTCCCTGCCCGATCACTCGCCGCTCCACGCGGTGACGCACGAGACGCTGGAGGGCCACGGCATCGTCCCGCGCGCGCTGCACACCTGCAACAATGTGCGCACCCTCATCGAGATCGTCGCCAGCGGCCAGGGCGCCGCCGTGCTGCCCGAGACCATGGTGCACGACCGCCTCGCCGCGGGAGACTTGCGCGAGGTACTGCCGCGCCCCCGCCATCACGTGCATTTCGAGGCCGCGATCCGCACGCGCGAACGCGACCCCGTAATCCTCGACCTCTTCGCCCGGGCGAGCGAACTGCGCATAGAAATGTCAGCCCAGACGCGGGCCTGACCCGGGTTTACATGTACTTCATCTGGATCCGGATCGACTTCACGCCCTCGCCCACCGGCACGCCGACCTTGGTGTAGCTGGGCTTGCCAAGATTGAAGATGTTGATCGACGGGTTGTTCGACATCGCACCGCCATCGGTGCGGATATCGGTCTCGCCATTGCCGTTGACGTCATGGCGCACCGCGACGCCGTATGTGCCCGAGGCCGGAAGCGGCACGCAGAAGGTCATGGACCCGGCGCGGGCCGGAACCTCGATGCGCGAGAGCCACTTGCCCTTGACCAGCCACTCGCCCGAAGTCGCGCGGTAGGACTGGACGCGCACCTTGCCCGAGGACGACTTGATGCCGTCCACGGTGACCATCATCGCCGGCCCCTTGTCGGACTGGCAGCGGCGCATCTCGTTGGGGATCTCGTTGCGATATTGGGCCAGCGCCGGAACCGGCGCGGCGAGACCGGCCATCGCGACAAGCGCGGCGGCGGTGCTGGTACGGCGAAGCAAGGCGTTGGTCTTGATCATCTCTTTTCCGTCTACTGGGTTCTTGGCAAATTGGCAGCCTGAAACCCTCCTGTGGCGCCCAAGTGCCCGAAAAGCGGTGAACCCGCACTGAACTTTCCGTTAGACCACGCGAAAGCCCCGGCTGGACGCAAACGCAGCTCCACGCGTCTTGCCACAAGATCGCGTGTGGAAAACGCACCCCCATACGCTTGTCGCCCCAAGATGTAGTGGCGTATCGCTGGGAAAAGGAGCGTTCGTTTCCCGCCATGACAATTCCGCTGATTTCCCCTTCGATCCTGTCCGCCGACTTCGCCCGGCTCGGAGAGGAAGTGCGCGCCATCGACGAGGCAGGCTGCGACTGGATCCACGTCGACGTCATGGACGGCCACTTCGTCCCCAACATCACCATCGGCCCCGCCGTGGTGAAGGCCCTGCGCCCGCACAGCGCCAAGCCCTTCGACGTCCACCTGATGATCTCTCCGGTCGATGCCTATCTCGAAGCCTTCGCGGACGCGGGCGCGGACTACATCACCGTCCACCCCGAGGCCGGCCCCCACGTCCACCGCACGGTGCAAACGATCCATAACCTCGGCAAGAAGGCGGGCATCTCGCTGAACCCGGCGACGCCGGCCAAGATGCTCGACTACCTGATCGACGACATCGACCTCGTCCTCATCATGAGCGTCAACCCCGGCTTCGGCGGCCAGAGCTTCATCTCCAGCCAGCTTCGCAAGATTGAGGCCGTACGCAAGATGATCGACAAATCCGGCCGCGACATCCGCCTCGAAGTCGACGGCGGCGTCGATGCCAAGACCGCGCCGCTGTGCGTCTCGGCCGGTGCCGACGTGCTGGTGGCGGGCTCCGCGACCTTCAAGGGCGGGCCGTCGCAGTACGCAGCGAACATCAAGACCCTCAAGGGCCTCGAATAAGGCATGGGCGCCGACACCCGCTTCAGCCCGGCGGCATGGAACCCGGATAATGCCCGGGCGCTTCCCCTGTCCCGTGAGACTGAGGAGGGTGTGGTGACCGGAATTGCTGACAACCGCGCGCCCGCTCCGGCCGAAACGCCCCATATCGAGCCCGGTCGTGCGCTGGCGCTGGTCGATTTCTCGCCGCCGTCTGTGGGCGTCGGCGAGCGGCTGATCCGCATGGCCTATCGCCTTGGCGTGCCCGGCGCGATGCTGTCCGGGCCGATGGGCAAGAAGGCGCGCACTCGGCTGCTGGCGACCGTCAACAACACCCTGCCCGGCAGCCGCGCGGCGGGCACCGCGATCCGGGCCGGGCACTTCCTCGTCCACGGCGCCAAGACGCCGATCGCACAGGTCGATTTCGCCGGTGCCGCGCGGGTCACTCCGCCGCTGGAGAAGGTCGTTCACTCCTTCTCGTGGCTCACAGACCTCGAAGCCTGCGCCGCGCGCGAACAGGCCGCGCCGGTCGCGGAACGCGTGCTCATGGCCTGGCTTCAGGCCAACCCCAAGCCCCCCACAAAGCCGGGCAAAGGCCCGGCGTGGAGCGTGGGCAACACCGGCGCGCGCCTTGCCAACTGGCTGGCCCATGCCCCGCTGATCCTCTCGGGCGAGAAGGCGCTGCGCATCCGCACGCTGGCACACATCGCCGCCACCGCGCGCTGGCTCGATCGCCACGTCACCAATGCCGAGGACGGTCTTGCCGAAGTGGCGGGCTGGGTCGGCATCGTTGCCGCCGGACTGCTGCTGCCCGACGGCCGCCCCCGCCGCCTCTATGGCGAGGCCGGGCTGATCAAGGCGCTCGGCGAACTGATGGGCGACGACGGCGGCGTCCTGTCGCGCAGTCCGCTCGCGCAGATGGAAGCGATCGCGCTTCTGGTGCGGCTGCGCGGCTGCTATCACGCCACCCGCCGCGACGCCCCGCCCGCCGTTGAGCGCGTGGTCGAACTGCTGGTGCCGCCACTGCTGGCGCTGACGCACGGCGACGGCGGCCTCGGTTCGTGGCAGGGCGGCTGGGCCGTCGACGGCGCGGACGTCGAGGCGCTGATCCAGGCCAGCGGCGTGCGCACCCGCCCCTTACGCGACGTGCGCCAATGGGGCTACCAGCGTGTCTCCGCGCACAAGTCGATCCTGCAATTCGATACCGCGCCGCCGCCGATGCCCGCGCAGGCCCGCTTCGGCTGCGCCTCGACGCTCGCCTTCGAGTTCTCCCATGGGCCGCATCGCATCGTCGTCAACTGCGGCGGCGCGGCGAGCGGCGGCGGGCTGGTTCCCGTCCGGCTTGAGCAGGGCTTGCGGGCGACGGCGGCGCACTCGACGCTGACCCTCGATGACGCGAATTCCACGGCCGTGTTGATCAACGGCATGATCGGATCAGGCGTCACCGAAGTGGCGGTTGACCGCAAGACCCTGCCGCAGGAAACCGGCTCTAACGCCACCCGGCTGGAGGCCAGCCACAACGGCTATGCCACCCGCTATGGCCTGACCCACCAGCGCATCCTGCTGCTGCGCGACGACGGCAGCGAACTGCGCGGCGAAGACCTGCTGCTTCCGGCCGGCAAGAAGGGCAAGCGCGGCAAGGTGGGCTTCGCGATCCGCTTCCACCTCGGCCCGGAGGTGGACGTCAACCTCACCGCCGACGGCAAGGGCGCCGGGCTGTCGCTGCCCGACGGCAGCTACTGGCAGTTCCGCTCCGCAACCGACGAGGGCGAGATGACGGTCGAGGATTCGCTGTGGGTCGATGGTCAGGGCCGCCCGCAGGCGACGCAGCAGATCGTCGTGCAGGGCATGGTCTCGCGCGGCGGCGGGACGTTCGGGTGGATCATCAAGAAGATGAATTGATGGTAACCGCGCCTTGAAGCCCCCGATGGGCCGTGTATATTGGCATTGTTGTTTCTGGTTTGATGAAAATCACCTTCGAACAAAGAAAGGCGCGCCATGCCAGTGGCGCGCCTTTCGCCGTTTGGGGGACAGGTGCCAGCCCATCCCCCGCCCGTCATCACTTGTTGCGGCTCATCTCCACGATCTTGAGAACAAGCGTCGTGAAGACCAGGCACGCCATGATGATCAGGATTGTTGTTTCTACTTTGATTTCAATCACCCCCCTCTGCAGCCAGAATTCGGGGTTCCCCGCGCTGCTCCAGCGGCTTAGCCGAAAACGGCGGGCGGCAGCGGTTAACGCTCCTTCACCGCCCCGCCCAACCCGCGCCCCGGAAAGCGGCCCCGCCCTTGCCCCCGTGGCCCTGCCGTCCTAAGGGCGCGCGCAAAGAGCCACTCGCCAGGGAAGCCCGCCTCATGACCGATTCCGTCCAGATCCGCCGCGCCTTGTTGTCCGTGTCCGACAAGACCGGCCTCGCCGAACTGGGCAAAGTGCTCAGCGATCGCGGGGTGGAACTGGTCTCGACCGGCGGCACCGCCAAGGCGCTGCGTGATGCGGGCCTGACGGTGAAGGACATCTCCGACATCACCGGCTTCCCCGAGATGATGGACGGCCGCGTCAAGACGCTGCACCCGATGGTCCACGGCGGGCTCCTCGCCGTGCGCGACAACCCCGAGCACGCCGCCGCCATGGCCGAACACGCCATCGGCGCGATCGACCTCGTCGTCGTCAACCTCTACCCCTTCGAGGCGACCGTGGCCAAGGGTGCAAGCCGCGACGAGATCATCGAGAACATCGACATCGGCGGCCCCTCGATGGTGCGCTCGGCGGCCAAGAATCACGCCTTCGTCACCATCGTCACCGACCCCAAGGACTACGAAGGCCTGATGGTCGAGCTGGAAGCGACCGATGGCTGCACCACGCTGGGCTTCCGCAAGCTGATGGCCGCGCGCGCCTATGCGCAGACCGCCGCCTACGATTCGATGATCAGCCAATGGTTCGCCTTCGCCGACCAAGGCCTCGAGTTCCCCGAGATGCTCAGCGTCAACGGCCGCCTCTCGACCACGCTGCGCTATGGCGAGAACCCGCACCAGAAGGCCGCGCTCTACACGCCGGTCGGCCCGTTCACCAAGGGGCTGGCGCAGGCCGAGCAGGTGCAGGGCAAGGAACTTTCCTACAACAACTACAATGACGCCGACGCCGCGCTCGAACTCGCCGCCGAGTTCCGGGGCCAGAAGCCCGCCGTCGTCATCGTCAAGCACGCCAACCCCTGCGGCGTCGCCCAAGGCGATACGCTGCTGGGTGCCTGGGAAGGCGCGCTGGCCTGTGACGACGTCTCGGCCTTCGGTGGCATCGTCGCCGTCAATCAGACGCTGGACGGCCCGACCGCAGAGGCGATCTGCAAGATCTTCACCGAAGTCGTCGTCGCCCCCGACGCCGACGAGGAAGCCCGCGCCTTCTTCGCGAAGAAGAAGAACCTGCGCCTCCTGCTGACCGGCGAGCTGCCCGATCCGCGCCGCGCTGGCCTGACCGTGCGCCAGATCACCGGCGGCCTGCTGGTGCAGGGCCGCGACAACGGCGCCATCGGCTTCGACGATCTCAAGGTCGTCACCAAGCGCGCGCCGACCGATCGGGAACTGGCCGACTGCCTGTTCGCCTGGACCGTGGCCCGCCACGTCAAGTCCAACGCGATCGTCTATGCGAAAGACGGCGTCACCGCCGGCATTGGCGCGGGTCAGATGAACCGCCGCGATTCCTCGCGCATCGCCGCTATGAAGGCCGCCGAAGCCGCCGAGAAGTTCGGCTGGGCGCAGGCACGCACCGTCGGTTCAGCAGTTGCATCCGACGCCTTCTTCCCCTTCGCTGACGGCCTGCTCGCTGCTGCCGAGGCGGGCGCAACGGCGGTGATCCAGCCGGGCGGCTCGATTCGCGACGACGAGGTCATCGCTGCGGCCGACGAGGCCGGTCTCGCAATGGTCTTTACGAACATGCGTCATTTCAAGCACTAAGGGTAACCCAGTAACCCGGCAGGAGAAGCAGCGACGATGATGGTCACCGGACTCGGCCCCCTCGTCGTCGTCGGCTTCCTTGCCGGACTTACCCTCGCGGCCGTGCTTTTGAGGCTGGGCCGCCTGAACTCTCCGCTGAGTGCGCTAGGCGCCGCCGCTCTGCCCTTCGGCTGCGCGGCGCTGCCGGTGCTGGTGCTAGTCGCGATCTCCGTGGCCGCAGCATACTCGTACTGAGATCGAACGTTCCCGCCGTTCATCGCTAGCGATCAACCGTTCATCGATAATTGCACTTGTTAACGGTTCCGTTCACTGGACGGCAACCCATTTGCGGCCAAAGGGGCGCAACACATTTTCCGGACCGGTATCACGCCGTTCCCCAAAGAGACACTTCGAAAGCAGACGTCATGGGTATCTTCAAGGCCGACTTCTACCGCTACTTCGCCTTCGGCTTCGCCGGCGGCGCGCTGCTGGTGCTCGGCGCGATGGGTATCGGCCATGTCTCACCGCTCTCGAACGATCTCGTGCCGCCTGCACAGGCCGCTCAGGCCGAGTAAGCCTGCACTGATTGCACAAGTCCGCGACAGGCCCCATATGGGCGCCATGTCCGGCAACCATCATCACCACGAACATTCCGGCGACAGCCTTGTATCGGCCGCCCGCAACGCCCTCGTCGAAGCGGGCGAGCAGTGGACCGAGATGCGCGCCGACGTCTTCGGCGCCCTCGCCGAGCGGGAACGCCCCGCCTCCGCCTACGATCTTGCCGAGAGCGTCTCGGCCCTGCGCGGCAAGCGGGTGGCGCCCAACAGCGTCTACCGCATCCTCGACCTGTTCGTGCGCACCAACCTCGCCCGCCGGGTCGAGAGCGCCAATGCCTATGTCGCCAACAGCCACCCGGGTTGCCAGCACGACTGCATCTTCCTGATCTGCGACAGCTGCGGCCAAGCCGTCCACATCGACGACGACAAGCTGACCGGCGCCCTCATCGCCGCCGCCAAGGGCGCGGGCTTCGCCGACGTGCGCCCGGTCGTGGAACTGCGCGGCATCTGTGCGCAGTGTAGCTAGCGGAAGCCCCCTCAGCTCGTCTGCGTCAGGCTGAGCAGGTTGCCGTCGGGATCACGGAACCACGCGGCCTTCATCGCGCCGTCCACCGACGTCCAGAGCCCCCCGACGTCCTGATTCTCCTCATCGAACACGAGGAACTCGACCCCCTTCGCGCGCAGCTGCGCCATCGTCGCCTCGATATCGGGGATCGACCAGCCGAGCACGGTATACTCGTGCGATTCCCATTCCCGGTTCGAGGTCAGCCGCAGGATCGCCCCGCCGCCCATGTCGTAGATCGTCGCGTACTCGTCCAGCGACAGTTCCGGCAGTTCCAGCACATCGCCATAGAACGCTTCGGCCCGCGCGCGGTCGGTCGTAGAGATGAACGTAATCGCGCGTGCCTCAGGAACGATCGCCATTGTATCCCCTTTCATTCCAATCGCCTGCTCTTGACGCAGATTAACAGTCACGGTCAATCGACACGCAAGTCTCAAAGGTGTAAGGGGCCGACAAATGAACGCCAATCCGGCCACTCCTTTGCTCGACACGGTTTCGACTCCCGATGACCTGCGCAGGCTGAAGCCCGCGCAGCTGCGCCAGCTTGCCGACGAACTGCGGACCGAGATGATCTCGGCCGTGGGTCAGACCGGCGGCCACCTCGGCTCCGGCCTCGGTGTGGTCGAACTGACCGTAGCGATCCACTACGTCTTCGACACGCCCGTCGATCGCCTGATCTGGGACGTCGGCCACCAGGCTTACCCGCACAAGATCCTGACCGGCCGCCGCGACCGTATCCGCACCCTGCGCCAGGGCGGCGGCCTCTCGGGCTTCACCAAGCGGTCCGAAAGCGAATACGACCCCTTCGGCACCGCCCACAGCTCCACCTCGATCTCCGCCGCGCTCGGCTTCGCCATGGGCAGCAAGATCAAGGGCCAGCCCGGCCGCGGCATCGCCGTGATCGGCGACGGCGCGATGAGCGCAGGCATGGCCTACGAGGCGATGAACAATGCGCGCGAGGCCGGAAACCGCCTCGTCGTCATCCTCAACGACAACGACATGTCGATCGCCCCGCCGGTCGGCGGCCTCTCGGCCTATCTCGCGCGTCTCGTATCCTCGGGCCAGTTCCTGGGCCTGCGCGAACTCGCCCGCAAGTTCGCCCGCAAGCTGCCGCGCCCGCTGCACCTCGCCGCCAAGAAGACCGACGAATTCGCGCGCGGCATGGCCATGGGCGGCACCCTGTTCGAGGAACTGGGCTTCTATTACGTCGGCCCGATCGACGGCCACGACCTCGACGCCCTCGTCCCGGTACTGGAAAACGTGCGCGACGCCGGCGAAGGCCCGATCCTCGTCCACGTCGTCACGCAGAAGGGCAAGGGCTACGGCCCGGCCGAAAGCGCGGCGGACAAGTACCACGGCGTCCAGAAGTTCGACGTCATCACCGGCGAGCAGGCCAAGGCCCCCGCCGGTCCGCCCAGCTACACCGGCACGTTCGCCAAGGCCCTCGTCGCCGAAGCGGAAAAGGACGCCACGATCTGCGCGATCACTGCCGCGATGCCGTCGGGCACGGGCCTAGACAAGTTCGCGCAGATGTTCCCCGAACGCAGCTTCGACGTCGGTATCGCCGAACAGCACGCCGTCACGTTCGCGGCGGGCCTCGCCGCGCAGGGGATGCGCCCGTTCTGCGCGATCTACTCCACTTTCCTGCAGCGCGCCTTCGACCAGGTCGTGCACGACGTGGCGATCCAGAACCTGCCCGTGCGCTTCGCCATCGACCGCGCCGGGCTCGTCGGTGCGGACGGCGCCACCCACGCCGGCTCGTTCGACGTCACCTACCTCGCCACCCTGCCCAACATGGTGGTCATGGCCGCGGCCGACGAAGCCGAACTGGTCCACATGGTCCACACCGCCGCGCAATACGACGCAGGCCCCATCGCCTTCCGCTACCCGCGCGGCAACGGCACCGGCGCCGCCCTGCCCGAGACTCCCGAACTGCTGGAGATCGGCAAGGGCCGCGTGGTGCGTGAAGGCACCAAGGTCGCCCTCCTGTCGCTCGGCACCCGCCTCGGCGAAGCCCTCAAAGCCGCCGACCTGCTGGAGGCCAAGGGCCTGTCCACCACCGTGGCCGACCTTCGCTTTGCCAAGCCGCTCGACACCGACCTCATCCGCCGCCTGATGCTGTCCCACGAAGTCGTGGTGACCGTGGAGGAAGGCTCGATCGGCGGCCTCGGCGCCCACGTGCTGACGATGGCCAGCGACGAAGGCCTGACCGACGCCGGGCTGAAAATCCGCACCATGCGCCTGCCCGACACCTTCCAGGACCACGACAAGCCCGAGACGCAGTACGACGAAGCAGGGCTGAACGCACCGCAGATCGTCGATACGGTGCTGAAGGCGCTGCGGCATAACAGCGCAGGGGTGAACGAGGCGCGGGCTTAACGTTTTATGGGAAGTCCTGGGGCCATCGCCCCAGACACCGATATTGTCGGCGCCGCGCGCGCAGCCGCGTTGAACAGGATTTCCAGCCTTGCGTGATTATTTGCGCAGCTTTCGACGTAGACGAATAACTCAGGAACCTGGTTAATCGCACTTCGTCATTCCCGCGAAAGTGGGAGCTCAACTGATGCCCGGGCAACACAAGCCGTCAGGAGATGGGTTCCCGCCTTCGCGGGAATGACGATAGAGGGTGGAAAGCGCTCGGGCCGCTTTTGGGGCACAGGGCCTGTCTCTACCGCTCAAGCTTCTGTAGCCGCAGTCGATATGTCGTTTGCAGATAATCTAGGCGGTGCCGTGTCTCATCATCTATACAAGCAAGATATGCCGGGTTGCCGCCGGTGCCTCCATCCCAGAGGCTCTTTTCAGCTTTGCAGGTTGCATCCCGGTAGGCAATCCACAGGCGCTCAGAATTTTGAAGCTGGCGGAGGTACTCCGGACCAAGAACCCGCGTGATCTTGCCGTACAAGCTATTCAGCTCGGCGTCCGATTGAGCTCCTACCTTGAAGAAGCACTCGGCAATGTCGAACGTGCCCCCCTTGCTCCAGCAGGGCGATGCGCGCGAGCTCGAGCTGTCAGCCAAAGCGCGTCCGGCCAAACCAAAGGCGGCCATGCTCACAAGTGTGAGGGCAAGTGATCTTCGCATTGTGCCGTCATACCAGACGATCCCAATGACCGCTATCGGGCACGTCGGGCAGTCGTCGGATCGGCAAACCTGGGGCGAAAGCTGCCGTGGCGCCTCTGACAACTGCCGCAGGCCATCAATATGCACGCAGCCCCGCCTCACGCGCGACGACGCCAGTAACGGGGGTGCAGGGGGTGATGGGCCCCCTGCCTTACCTTCTCTCTTACCAGTCGTAGGCCTTGGGCAGATAGGTCTCGTCCAGATCCTTGTACCGTTCGCGCAGCCGCGCCTGATGGCTGTCCACGGGCTGCTTCACCCCGTCGATCCACACCGAGACCGGCGCGGAAGACAGTTCGAGCGGGTCGCCGTCCCACAGCACCACGTCGCCCGCCGCGCCGGGGGCGAGGACGCCCGCTTTTCCACCGAACCCGCTGATCTCGGCCGGGATCGAGGTGATCGCCGCCAGTGCTTCGCCCCAGGTGAGGCCCGAGGCGCCGGGGATCTTCGTCAGGGCGACGAGGTTGCCGGCCTGCTGCGGGGCGTTGCGGGGCTGGTCCATGCCCATGAACATGCCGATGGCGACCTTGACGCCGGCCTTCTTCATGCGGCCGACGTTGGACATGGTGGCGGCCAGCGTCTCGAAGGTGGCGGGCAGGTCGCGCATCGGCATCGTCACGACGGGCACGCCCGCCGCCGCGATCTGCGGCGCGACGAGCCAGCCTTCGGTGACGCCGACGAGGACGAGGTCGAGCTTGGGAAACTCGGCCTTGAGCGCGAGGACGCCGCGGATGTCCGAGGCGCGTTCGACGCCGACGTAGAGGGTCTGCGTGCCGTCGATGACTTTCGCCAGCGCGGCAGCATCGGCGCGGGTCAGAAGGACGTCGCCCTGCCGCTGCGCGGCTACCGGCAGCGCGGCGACTTCGTGGGCTTCACGCAGGGCGTTGCGCAGCGCGGTGTGCGCCGCGACGCGGCTGCCGCCGGAGAGACGCGCGCCCGATTCGCCAAGCTCCACGTACTGGAACGCGCGCGGCTTCATGACGATCGCCGCGTCCTGGCCGAGGTCGATCACGGCGCCTTGTCCGGCGAAGATCGAGGCTCCGTTCATCGGCGCGACGCTGGCGCGGGTGACGCCCCCTTCGCGGCTGACGGCGATGTGTTCGCTGGACGGGTTGAGCGCGGTGGCGACATCGAGCGCGGCGTTGAAGGGGGACTTTTCAGCCGAGGTGTCGTTGCTGTCATCGACCGCTTCGACGTCCCACAAGCCGAGGTCGGTGACGGCGGAGAACAGGCCCGGTGTGACCCACTTGCCCGTCCCGTCGATCACTTGGGTGCCGCCCGGTGCCGCCGTGTCCCGTCCTACCGAAACGATCTTTCCAGCCCGGACGACGACGGTTGCGTGTTCGATCGGGGCGCTGCCGTCGCCGGTGCCAACGGTCGCGTTGGTGATGGCAAAATCCTGAGCGGAAACGGAAATCGGCGCGGCGCCGAGCAGGATGGCGAGGATCAGGCGCTTCATTTCACGTCTCCTTCGCCGGGCTGGCCAAGTTCGAAATCGCTGACCGGCTTTCGCTTGGGATCATCGGCGTCATAGAGCAGCGCGCCATCCGACCAGACTTTCTCCGGGCGCGAATAAACCGACAGCGGGTTGCCGTTCCAGAGCACCACGTCGGCCATCTTCCCGGCCTCCAGACTGCCGGTTTTATCCCCGATTCCCATGGCTTTGGCGGCATTGTGGGTGAACCAGCCGACGACTTGCTCATCGGGCACGTCCACCCCGATCCGCCGCCCCGCCGCCTGCGCCCGCGCCGCCGCCTGATTAAGCCGCTGAATGCCGTTCTCGTCATCGGAATGGATCACCACGCAGGCCCCCTGCTTGGCCAAAAGCGCCGCGTTTTCAGGGATTCCGTCGTAGGCTTCCATCTTGAAGCCGTACCAGTCCGCCCAGATCGCGGCGCAGACGTCGTTGGCCTTGAGCAGGTCGCCGATCTTGTAAGCCTCGACCGCGTGGTGGAAGGCGGTGACCTTGTAGCCCATCTCCTTGGCCATATCGAGGACCTGCGCCATCTCGTCGGCGCGATAGCAATGATTTTGAACGAGAATTTCGCCCTTCAGCACGCCTTCGAGAGTGTCCTTGCCAAGATCGCGCTCGGCATGGTCGCCGTCCATGTACTGCTTCGCATCGATCCACGCCTGCCGGTCGACCGAGAAATTCCCCATGCGAGTCATGGGCTTCTGGTTCCTGGCGCCATAGACCCGCTTGGGATTCTCGCCGCAGGCCATCTTCAGCGAATAGGGCGCCCCGGGGTACTTCATGCCCTGCACGGTGCGGCTGGGCACGTTCTTGAGCGTCACCGCCCGCCCGCCGATGAGGTTGCCGGAACCAGGGAGAATCTGCAGCGTGGTGACGCCGCCGTTGATCAGCGCCCGCGTGAAACCGGGGTCCTGCGGCCAGACCGAATGCTCGGCCCAGACGTCCGGCGTGGTCGGGCTGGTCATCTCGTTGCCATCCGACAGCGCATCGACCGAAGGGCTGGGATAGACGCCGAGGTGCGAGTGGATGTCGATCACGCCCGGCGTCACGAACTTGCCGGAGCCGTCCACGCGATCGTAACCGGCCGGAATCGCTAGGTCCGCCGCCCCGACGGCGACGACTTTGCCGTTCTCGAACAGGACGGTGCCGTTGTCGATCCGCCCACCGCGCCCGTCATAGACCGTCGCTCCGACCAGCGCCGTCGGCCGGCCCGGATAGGGCTTGTAAGTCGAAGCATAGGGTGCTGGTCCGGACTTCGCGTCCTTGTCCTTCTTCTTCGCATCGGCGGCCTGCGTGGTCATCACGAGAGCGGCGCTCATGGCCAGGCCACACAGCAGACGCCGCTTCCAAGGCGTTTCCCTCATTGGCAATTTCCCCTGTTGCAATACGAAACCGGCCCGGGGAGCATCCCGGGCCGGTCAGTAATTCTCAGTGCCTGATGGTCGGGTGGAGGCCCGCTTCCTGTGCCTCCAGCCCGATCCCGGCCTGCCCCTCAAGGTCGGCGTCCATGCCCCGGTCCGCCAGCGTGTCGAGGTGCATCCAGCGTCTGACCAGCGGCGAGACCGCCAGCACCACGACCGCCACGCCCAGCGTGATCCAGCCGATCTTCGAATAGATCGAGAGGGTCAGCGCCTTGTCCATGGTGCCGCTTTCGCCGCCGGTGGCCTCGCCGATCTTGCCCGCCACGAAGTTGCCCACGGCGGTCATGTAGAACCACGCGCCCATGATGAAGCTGCCCAGATGCAGCGGCGCCAGGCGCGTCATCGCCGAGAGCCCCACGGGCGACAGGCACAGCTCGCCGGTCGTATGCAGCATGTAGATCAGGAACACGAAGACCACCGAGGTCATCACCGCCGGATCGCCGGTGCCCGCGCCCCAGACGAAGACGAGGAAGCCGAGGCCCACCTGCGCCAGCGCCAGCGCGAACTTGGCAGGTGCGCTGGGCTCAAGGCCTTTCTTGCCGAGCCAGGCCCACAGACCCGCGAAAATGGGGCCGAACAGAACGATGTAGATCGGGTTGATCGACTGGAAGAGGCTAGTCGGCACTCCGCCGCGATCGACGAACTTGTCGGTATAGAGGCTGAGGCTGCCGCCCGCCTGCTCGAACAGGCCCCAGAAGATCGGGTTGAGCGCGATCAGGAACAGGATCGCGAAGATACGCTCGCGCGGTTCCTTGGGCAGCTTGAACGCTTCGTAGAGCGTATAGGCAAGCATCGCGACGCCCGAGACCATCAGCAGGGTCTGGATCACGGAGACGTACTGGATCAGGAACCAGATCACCGCGACCGAGGCGATGGCCACGCCGTATAGCGTGAACTCGCGGTTCTTCGTCAGCGGCTTGGGCGGCTCGCCCCGGCCCTTGAGCGCAGGGCGGCCGAGCACGAAGATGACGAGGCCCAGCAGCATGCCGATGCCCGCAAGGCCGAAACCCCACGACCAGCCGATCGTCTCGCCCAGATAACCGACGAGGATCGTGCCCAGCGTCGCGCCGGTGTTCACGCCCATGTAGAAGATCGTGTAGGCCGCGTCGCGCCGCGTGTCGGTCATCTTGTAGAGCTGCCCGACGATCACCGAGATGTTCGCCTTGAGGAAGCCCGAACCGACGATGATCAGCGCCAGCGCCAGCCAGAATACATTGATTGCCGGGTCGCCCTGCTTCGTCGCCGGGTCGGTGACGCCCTGCAGGCCCTCGTAGGCCATAAACAGGTGGCCCACCGCGAGCACGATGCCGCCGAACAGCACGGCCTTGCGCTGCCCCAGCCAGCGGTCGGCGATATAGCCGCCCAGCACCGGGGTGATGTAGACGAGGCTGGTATAGGCCCCGTAGATCAGGTTCGACTGGCCGTCCGAGAACAGCCAGAACTTGACGAGGTAGAGGATCAGCAGCGCCCGCATGCCGTAGTAGGAGAAGCGCTCCCACATCTCGGCATAGAACAGCACGAAGAGGCCGCGAGGATGGCCTGCGAATTCATCGCTCTTGCGGGTGGCGATGATGCCGCCCACGGCGAGTACGGCGAAGAGGAAGACCGCGCCCGCAGCGCCGATCCAGTCCCCTTCCGTCCAGAGTGACATGTCTTTCATGGTGCTGATGCCTTCGCGCCCTGAATGTTTGTATATTGTTTCTTGGTCCCGCGGGCCACCGGCCGCGCGTGAAGGAACAGGAGGTTAGCGCGCTATTTTCCCCTGTAAATGGGGCGAGGCCGCCACGGATGGTGCTTGCCCCACGCTCAAATGATCACTTTTGCGCATCTCACGCGAGGCATTGCGCGAAGCGCACGCTGGTGGCATTTTCACGACAGGCCATGGGGAGGCCAGACGTAATTTTCTGTTTCGGTGCGCGGGTGAACAATTTTTAACACCTTGCCGCCATGGGCACGCTTTTTTGGGGGAAAGTCGCGATGATCAGGTCCGAACTGCTTCAGGTACTGGGCAAGGACAACCCGGAACTGCGTGCCGAGGACGTCGAACGCGCCGTCGATACCTTCTTCGAGGAGATCAGCCAGCGCCTCGCCGACGGCGGGCGCGTGGAACTGCGCGGGTTCGGCGCCTTCTCCACCCGCCACCGCGACGGCCGCAAGGGCCGCAACCCGCGCACCGGCGAAAGCGTCGAAGTACCGGAAAAGCGCGTCCCCTACTTCAAGCCCGGCAAGGAAATGCGCGTCCGCCTCAACGTCGGGGAATAGAAGACCGCGTTCAGAAGATTGCGCCGCCGCTCACAGGCGGCTAGACGCTGCCACGCCCAGCCGGGCCGTGCGGGCGTGGCGGAATGGTAGACGCTGCGGACTTAAAATCCGGATCGCAGCGTCCGATTCTGGCATCTTCCGCAATTTGTCCTATCCGCTTGGCCACGGAAGACTGCGGACTGCGGAAAGCCTGTGCGGAATGAGCTTACCGTTTTTGGAGACCTCCAAACGCACCGCAGACTACCGCAGCCGTATGCGATATTCGTACATTTAAGTTGCAGTTAAGGGTTCAAGCCTCATATAGGGAACCGACGAGGACGGTCGGTTATTCCGATAGTCGTCAGTGTTTTTGCAAAGGAGGATCGATATGGCTAATTACGCGCGTGAGGGCTGGGGAGGCACCCGCTGACCCCTGCCCCCGACACCACTCCTAACCTTTTTGGAATGGCCTCCCTTACTGAAATGGAGGCCATTTTCATAACTGCTGCCATAGCTGCGGTTGTTGCGGTGTGGGGCATTATCACGACACGCGTCGTCGCCCGACGGTCGGCAACGATGGAACACTTCAGGCGAATCGGTTCCGATAGGGACATGATCGATGCGCGAAAGACTTTCATCGAGTTGACAGATCGCCCTGGCGGTCTCGCCACATATGCATGCCCAGCGCCGCTGGCTCCCGCCAATGCCCATGCTGACGAGATTGCAGCTATACGCACGGTCCTCAACGACTACGAAATGTTAGCAGTGGGCGTTCAATTTGGCACATTCGATCTGCCAATCATCTCACGGTATTATCGCAGCACCATAATTCGAGATTGGGGCCATGCGGCCCCTTTCATCTACAAACTGCGAGCAGATTTGAACTCGCCAGCCATCTATCACGAATTTGAAGAACTCGCACACTGGCTGCAGGGCCCGAGAATGCCGAGCCGAAAAACGTGGACCCGCCTCTGGTTTTAACCCCGGCCTATTTGTTCGGCAACGGTAGCCTACGGACCGCCATTGGCCCTTGCAGAGCTGACCGTTGCGGAAGAGTTAGTAGGGTGGCCGCCATCGCCCGATGAGCATGCGCAGCGGTGCCGGTTCGTCAGTTCGAGCTATCGCTGGCGCCGCCAGTCTGCCACCGCCATACTAGCACTAGCCGGCAAGAATAGGGTTTTGCGGGAGGCGTTGGAGCAGATCCTACAGGGGAACCATCAGCTTCATCGGCTCTGAGCGCCCGCATCGTCTGCTTGACGTGAAGGTGTCGCAGCACATCGTCCTCCGTGCTCCAGGAAAGGAATGGGCAAGAGTGTTGCGGATAAACTGCGAGGGATGAGAGGCTGCGAGGTCAGTCGAAGAATCCGAATGCAGCTAGCGATCTGCTGCATCGCTCGGCGGCCACCTCTTCCGCAGACCGGCCCCTTTCTGCTTCGGAATGCAAGGTGGGATATGACCCAATTTCCTTGAAATACTCGATCCCGCGACTTGTGCATTCAGTGACGGTTGCGGGGGCGGTTCTGATGGTAACGGGTTCCGCCGCGTCCGGGCGCGGGACGCCCTTGGCATCGCTGGTCTTTTCCGGCGGACGGGCCTCCACGACGAATATTTCCGGGTGACTAGCAACGAAATGGCCGGAGAAAAATGCTGAAATGGCAACGGCGATAGTGACGAGGCCGTAGACCGTTTTGTGCTTGAGGCGGTCTTTCTCGAAATCCCTTCTCTCCTTTTCGAGGGACTCCCGCAGGATTTCGAGTTTCTGCTCTCTCTGGGTTACCGAGGTTTCCCGGACGGTCAGGATCTCGTCCTGCCAGCTCTTTTTTACGTCTGCCAATGCGCTATTCGCGCTGCTGACCTTCGCTCGGATCGATCTCAAAAAGCCCATATCACCCCATGCCGATCACAGCGCGATGGGGGATTAGAGTGCCGGTTGTAACTCGGTCAAGGCCGCCGGGACCCAGGAATGCTCGCTTCCAATCGCTGGCCGGTCGATATAGCGCCGCACAATGTCCCTTCTTATCCTCGCCGCCGCAGCCGGCCTGTGCATCGCCAACATTCATGACGGCGACACCCTGACCCTTTGCACCCGTGAAAAGGTGCGGATCGCCAACATCGACGCGCCCGAGCTGACGGACAGCCCGCGTTGCTCTCCGCAGCAGCGCCAGCGGTTGGCGGGGTCCAAGAACCCGGCATGGTGCGATTATCGCGCCGGGGCGCAGAGCAGAGATGCGCTGCGAGCGTTCGTACTGACCGGGCGCGTCACGATCGAGCGTGTTGGGCAGGACAGGTATGGCCGGACGCTGGCGCAGATCTATGTCGGCGACCGGGATGCGGGCGAATACCTGATCGCGCGGGGACTGGCGCGACCGTGGCGCAAGTGACCGCCGCGCCGGTTTCAGCCTTGTAACTGGCTGTCACGCGCAATCCAGGCAACCATTAAGCCGATTTGATGGAGGTGCACGTGGGTCAGTCCGTTCCGTTCACACAGGTCAGCGATGCCGATATAGCCCGCGCGCTCGCCGAGGTGCCGCAACATGGCTGGCCGGCCGACGAAGAGGATTTGATTCGGCTATTCGGCCGCATGCTGTCCGTGCTCGCTGGGCAACGGAAATTTTCCAGCGCGTTCGTCGTGCCAACCGATCCGCGGTAAGGTCAGGTGCTCAAAGATTGAGCTGCCGCCTCTCGATTTCCGCCAGCACCGCCTGTTCAACATCGGTGAGGTTGTCCAAGTCTTGCACCGCATCCCAAGCAGAAACCAACTGCTCGTCGGTCATGCCGGTTGCGACCTCATCGGCGGTGATAGCGTCAACCTCTGGATGCTCTTCACGCCCTTCTTCCGTCATGTGCCTCTCCCTGGCGGGCCTTCACCCACAAAGGTAGATGCCGACGGTGCGGCAAACGTTCCACGCAGCCGAGCATGGAACGAATTTTCAGTCCGTCTCTTTGAGTGGACAGGTGTTCCTGCACCTGTGGCCCGGCAATCGCTCTCATCGGTATGCGGCCGAGCCAGCTCAGCCCAGCAGCGCTCAATTGCCCGGAGATCACATTGCCCAATCGCGACCAAGACACCATGACGCCCGCCGGCGGACACGAAGGCGGCAAGCCGAAGAACCTCCGTTTCATCGTCGGCGGATTAATCATCATGTTCCTTCTCGGCATGGCTATCGTTGGGGCGAGCACGAAGGTGCTTGAACGCCCCGGCCCGGATCAGGGCGCGACCGAGAAGGCGGCAGCTGACTGACAGCCCGAACGAACACTCCGGCCACAACCTTGACTCGTCATAGGCTTATGGTCAGCCTGCTTCGTCAATTGCGGAGTGGGCATTGAAAGAGCGTGATGCGCATTCTTCCTCCCGCAATCCGTTGCTCGCTTGGACTTCACCAGCCTGATCGGCGACATGCAGCCTGGGATGGCCTTCATTACGTCACCAAATGTCGCGCTTGTGGCACTGGTTTGTATCGCGTCGAGCATCGAAAATGCTCGGAATGAACTGAGCACAAAATACCCGGCGTCCAGGGGGTGGAAACGCCGGGTAGGAAGAGGCGACAGGTTGCCTCGGGTCGCTGCATCTGACCTTGCGACCAATAGTGAACATTTCGTTTCAGTTCGATTGAGGCGGGATGGACTGAGCCCTGAGCAAGTTGAGTTGGGCGCGCTGCCGAGTGACGTTCCCGTGTCGCTCCCGACACCCAAACACGACGCGACGCGCATCGCTTAGTATCTCCGGTGTCGAACTTGCGCGTTTGCCTGCTCCAAACTCGCTCTTCTAACTGTGACGAACCCCCAGAAATGGGTCTGACCCGAAAAAAGCGGTTCCACAGCGCTTACGGTGCGGAGGGCGCGCAGGTAGGACCCGCAAACATTCTCAGGCATGCCCCGTTGTTCTGCTGGCGCGGGGCGCACAGAGGCGATGTGAGCGCGAGATGGCCACGGGGCGTTTCGATACCTCAACGCGCTGAGAGGACCGTTTCCGGCGACGCATGCCATTTCCGTTGAAATCGGACGAATGGTGTGCCGCATCGTCCCGCCAGTCCTGTCACGCCGATCTGGGCCGAAGCCATGTCCCTTCCCTGCCTGGCGGCCCACCATGTCACAGCGACAGGAGTGTGACACCGGACCATACCGCCGAGGCCATCTTCAGCACTGGCGGGCATAGCCGCGCCCACACCTTGCGCAACGTGAAGCCGCCCGAGGATGTGACCGTCACGAGGATCTCCTCGTAATCGGTGGTGCGCACGTCCGGCAGCGGCCGTAGGAACTTGCGTTCGACATCGATCCCGGGGCCGTGCCGCCGATTGCGCGCATTCACGACCTCGTCGATGAAGCGGCGATAGTCGGCAAGGTCGGAGAAGTCGGCGCTCCCGCGCAGCAGCAGCGCATCCCTTATGGCAGCCTTGATATGGCCATGGGCACTCTCGATCGCGCCGTTCTCATGGGCAACGCCCCGGTTGTTCCTCGTGGGCTCCATTCCATAATGGTCACAGAGCGCGTCATAACGCTTGGTCAAGTCAATCCTGGCATCCGCGTCCAGATTGCGGAAGGCGGCCGAGAGGCTGTCGGTACGATGAAGCTTCGGCGCGCCGCCTGCGGACCAGAGCGCGTTCTGCAGCCCTTCGGCCAAGGCGACGAAGCTCTCACCGCCCAGGATGATGTGCCCGTGTTCGAAGCCGCCACATGGAAGCCGGGAGTGATAGAGCAGGTGGTCCAGGGGCTGTCCGGCGATGGAAACTCCCAGATCGTCCATGCACGTAAAATCGGACAGGCCGAGCCGCCCGGCCTCGTGCACTTGCCGGAAAATGACTTCGCGATCTTGCCCGTTGACGGCGCGCCAGTCGCGAATGCGCCTCTCCAGGGTTCGCCGGGAGCCAAACTCCGTCTCGGGATATCGGCGTCGCAGCTCCTCGAAGATCGCTATGGGCCGAAGACCCGGGCTAGCCTCTAACATCGGCACGACAACTTCATCGAAAATACCGGCAAGGGGTTCGGGTCGGCGCCGGCTGCGCGGTGTTTGCCGCTGTGATGGCAGCCGGGTGTCCTGCAGAACCCGATAGCCCGTCGCCGGACTGAACCCGGCCTTCGCCGCCGCCAGGGCGACGGGGTCATAACATCTGTTGGTCATGAAAAGTCTCACTTGATGATCGTTGATGTGTCGGCCGGCCACACGACCAGTCCTCCTCCCCGGAAAACCGATGCATAGCGGCCACCACGACCATCACAGGCACCCGGCAAAGAGTGCCTCCGGTGTGTCAGGGCCGGCTACGGGGTCGAGTAGCCGCGGCGGATTACTCCACCGCGGCTCTCTCAGAACCGGACATGCGGACCACGCATCCGGCTCCTTGGGTCGATATCAGAGTGCCAGTACGAACTGGTCATTGACCCGTGGGGGGTTTAGCTCGTGCCATCGAGCTTTGAGCGAGATCAGTCGTCCATGGAACCATGAAGGAGGGTAAGCCCTCACGATCCCGGGTCGATTGGATTTCGCCCAGCTCCCTTTTCCGCAATACGCGGTGCCAGCGGCGGCTTTGCGACTGACCCCGCGCGACAAAAGGTACCGGAACAAGAAGCGCGGACGCTTCTTTTGACGCACGATGATCGCCCTGAGCCGACGGCGAACGTGGGCGTCAACGACCCCCAGTTCAGAAGCCACCTCTGCGGTGCAGAGGCGGTAATATGCCGACCATCCGTTCAGGTACCCGGCACACCTACGCCCTACGCCGATCCCGACCCACCGGATTCTCATCTTGATTGTCGCGCTTTCTCGTCCTGATCGCCGCGCGACACTGCGCGTAATCTGCCGCTTGGCCGCGTCCCCGCCGATACGCCAAAGCTATATCAACGCTTGTCCTGCGTGGCGAACGACAGGCGCTCGGCGGGCCCGACCTTCTCATCACCAGCAAACAGAGCGTCCAGCCGCTCGCAAACCTCCTCACGGAAACTGGCGCGCGGTATCGGGCGCGGTGCCGTCAGTGCGATCTCATCGGCAATCGCATGCTTCACGCGATCGATGGCGGCCTGATCGAGCAGGCCGGCGGCGTTGAGTTCCTTACAGAGCTGGACCAGCCCGGCGGCAGTGGCCTGCGCGCGAAGGCCGACGTTCTTTAGGTCGTCGTGCATTCGTGCACGTTCGGTGGTCGATGTCATCGTCCTCTCCTTTCGCTATGTCATTAATGTAACGCGCGAGGGCGGAAGAGTTCACCGCACAGCAATGCACCACGTCAACGAGGGCGCGGCCCCGCTCCTGAGTCAGCGGCAGCGATAGACGCTGGCGGAGCCACGCGGCTCTTCAACGTCTCGCTGGGCCGAAAGGTAACGACCCGGCGCGCCGAGACTGCATGCTCTTCACCGCTGCGGGGATTGCGCCCCACCCGTGCATTCTTGTCATTTAGCAGGAAGGTTCCGAAGCCGGTGATCTTCACGTTCTCGCCTCGCTGCAGCGCCTCACCTATATGAGCAAGTACACCATCGGTCATATCCCGAGCGGTGATTGCGGAGACGCCAACCTCGCGCTGGATAGCCTCTGCAATTTCTGCCCTGGTCAACGTCTGGCCACTTCGCTGCATGCCGAATCTCCTTCTTGTGGAAGGTAGCGTGTGAGCGGCATCAGCAACATCATAGATTTACGGGACAATTTAGGCACAACTGCACGCAGGACGGCTCGGCGATCCCCTGCAAGTCGCCGAGCCTGATGCGCCACTACTGCGGCGGCAGCGGCGGACTATGCACTTTTGACCATAAACCTTCGAATTGCGATGAGCCGAAGAGCTCGACGTTGGAGTTGCGCTCCCAGGAATAGCCAGCGGGCCGGCGGGCCAGGTTCCGCCTGCCATCGCGCCCGCGATCGTGCTTGCCAATACGGCCGTAGCTAAGTCTATCGCGCCAAAACGAAATGTTGCCGACCAGCGCTGCATGAGCCAAGCACGATTCACCACACAGTGGGATTCGGGGGTATTCATGAAAACGGGGGCGAGCACTTCGGTGCTCAAACAAGGACGCCAATTATCTTTGGCGACGTTGGCATTCTGCTTGGTTTCAGCATGCGGAGGTGACGATTCCGGGGGCGGATCTACTCCAACGCCGGCGCCGACCGCAGCGCCAAGCCCGACACCCTCGCCAGCACCGACCCCGACGCCCTCACCATCCGCGTCTTACAGTTCAATAGTGGACTTCACGAAGGATCTGTTCGACGAGGCACCCGTCGCGGAAATCACATATGTTTCTGTCTATGACGAGAAGGCGACGCTTCCAGATCCGTTTTACGTCTTCAAGGCCACGTCATCGCGCCTACTGGAAAACCCGAGCGCGGGCACCTTCACTTGGGACGCCGCGAAGAAGGAAGCTACCGCCAGAATCGGAAGCTACTTCCAGACCTTTTCGGGCAAAGTCGAAGACCGACCTCCGTCGTGGAGCACGTTCGAATCGTATTATCATGGCACGGATCAAGACTACTCGTTCCGCTGGTTGGGCCTGCGACAGGATTGGATGGCGCGCATCGATCTCGAGACCACGCTTCCGTGCACGTATCCCCCGGGTCAGCCAGCAAACTGCACCAAGGTCATACGATACGCCAATGTTGGTCGGCAGACATTGGATTCCGAACTCCGCCTGACCGGTTCCGAGAGCGTCACCTCGGTCGCGATGTTCAGCCTCTTCAGGCGCGAAAAACCGAGCGAAGTCGCAAACTCAGCCACTATCCCGTTGTCGATCGACTACGCCGCGAGAACGATTATGACGCAGTGGAACGTCGAAGGGCAGACTTTCATTTTGCAGGGGCAATACCGACCTGACCTCAACACGCGCTTGGCAGGTACAATTAGGTCCGTTGATGGTCAGTACACCGGCCAATTTGTCGGGGATTTTTACGGGCCAGGTGCGAAGAACCTAGCCGTTGTCTTCTCTGCCCAAGGTACTGATCGAGCTATAGCCGGTCGCCTGGTTGCCGGATGGTGACATGACGAGCGCGGCGGCTTTGCGGGCGAGGAGCGTACTTGCCGACCCCCTGATCGGGTATGCTTTTCGCCCTTAGGTGCCACGGTCAGGAGGTCGCGCTGCCGCATTGAACGCCGACCTTCCACGCAGTTCCGTCAGTTTTCGCGAAGGGCCGAGTCTATCATGAATCGCCAGGTGTTGGCGGCGTCGCTGTGGTGCGCCTCAGGCGATTCCCCCGGGCCGACGTTACGGCAGCAAGAAGCTCGCCTCAGGCAAGTATCGTGACTACTGGCGCTTCCGCCGGAACGGGATCGATACTCCCCTCCTGGCCAGCCCGGCGAGGCTGATTTCCACTCGCGCTATGGCGAGTTGATGAAGCGTAAGCGCGAAATTCCGCGCACCTGTTCGGTTGAGTGACGCGGTGTGAAGGATGTGTCCACCAAGTAAGAGGTGGACACATGGAGTTGGCACCGATGGGCCCCTATGGGCTCGAGGTTGTAAGGGTGACGAGTAACGGCCGGCGCTATTATGGTCGTGCGGGGAAGGCACGGTTGATCGAGGCGTGCCTCGAGCCTGGCATATCGGTGGCGAGACTTGCGCTGGAGCATGGTGTCAACGCCAACCAACTGCGCAAATGGGTCAGGAAGTATCAGGAGCGCCAGAGTGCGAACGGGCAGCGGAGCACGGGGCAGTTGCCGGATCCGTCGGCGTTTAT
>NZ_BAAILP010000122.1:24382-29131 GCF_054589055.1 Novosphingobium sp. 11B
TCGGTGCCTGCGGAGCGACACACTGGTGGGATCGCGATCCGGTCTGCGGGATTAGTACCGTCAGTGCGGCTGCAGGCGTCGATGCCAAATGGCGTATCGCTGACGCTGGAGGGGTGTGACGCGCAGTTGCTGGTGGTGATGATCGATGCGCTGGGGCATTGCCATGTTCCGGCTCGCTGAAGATCTGCGCGTCTATCTCCACCGGGATCCGATCGACTTTCGCTGTGGGATCAACAGCCTTGCGATCCTGGTCGAACAGTCGATGGGCCTCAATCCGTTCGAGCGCGCGGCGTTTGCGCGTCAGCGCCGCGATGCCCAGGCGGCGATGAGGCGTGTGGAAGAACGCGCCTGACACCGGAATTGCGGAACGCAATCGGATTGCACTGCGGAACGCGGCCCGCTACAGGGCAAAAACCACGGTTTCTCTAGGTGTGCGGGCGTGGCGGAATGGTAGACGCTGCGGACTTAAAATCCGCTTGGGATTCCAGTGCGGGTTCGAGTCCCGCCGCCCGCACCAGATTTTCGATACCGACGAATACTGCGAATTTATTTGGCGAGCGAATTTTGTTCAATCGTTTGCGTTTACAAATGCGTAACTTGAGAACTGGTATCAAGTACTAAGTACCCACCTTTCATGGTATCGTCCGGACACCACGGCATGGGTACTTAGGGGTGATCTTTCGCATGTCCTTCCCGGAAAGCCTGTCCGCCGGCAGCAAGCCGAGCTACGAGGACCAGCGCGCCAGTCCGCGCTTCGCCTTGCTGCTGCGCGCCGCGAAGCTGATCGGGGCGCATGGCGAATACCTCTGCATCGTGCGCGACGTGTCCGAGACCGGCGTGAAGCTGCGCCTGTTCCATTCCCTCGCCGCCGAACGCCGCCTTGCGCTGGAAAGCGCCGCCGGGGATCGGCTTGCGGTCGAGAAGGTCTGGGAGAACGGCGGGGAGGCGGGCTTCCGCTTCGACGTCCCGATCGAGGTCCAGCGCTTCATCGCCGAGGCCGGCCCCTATCCCAAGCGCCCGATCCGCGTTTGCGTCGGCCATCCGGTGCAGGTGACGATCGCTGGGGAAACTTCGGCTGCCAAGGTGCGCGATCTCTCGCGCCAGGGCGCCGGAATCGAGACCGAACATTATCTCGCGATCGGGCAGCATTTGCGCATCGGCTCCGCCCTCATGCCCGAGTTCGAGGCCACCGTGTGCTGGCGCCGGCACCCCTCCTACGGCATCGTTTTCCGCCAGCTAATGAGCCTCGAGGAACTGGCGGTCCGCGCCTTCCACATGCAGGAAGCGGGCGCCCGCTAGCCTTCGGAAACGACGCGCCGCCACCACTTGCGACCTGCCCCCTGCGGCCCCGACTTCATCGCCCGCCTGCGAAACAGCATCGAGCCACCGCGCACCAGCAGCACCACCCACATGACCTGCCACCCAAGCGCCGCGACATGCGGCCAGAGCGCCGGCTCCTGCGCGGCGCGGGCCAGCATCGCGAAGGGCGAGCTGAACGGCAGGACCACCGCCAGCATCTCGACCGCGCTGCCCGGCTGGGTCATCGCGTAAGTCGCGAAGAAGAACAGCATGAGCTGCATCATCGTCACCGGCATCGACAGCGTCTGCACCTCGCGCACCGTGTTCGCCAGCGAGCCGATCGCGAGGAACACCGAGCCCAGCAGCAGGTAGGCCATCGCGAAGTAGATCACCCCCAGCCCGACCAGCATCGGCCAGCCAACCGCCGGTTCGGGCAGTGCCACGAGCGATCCCGCCGACAGGTAGATCGCTCCGCCGACGCTACCCCACACCGCGATGCCGACCAGCGACACGCCGAGCATGGCGAAGAGCTTGCCGAAGAACACCGACTCCATCGGGATCGCGGCGGCCAGCACCTCGATGATCTTGTTGCCTTTTTCCTCGACAAGGTTGGACAGGACCATGCCGGCCAGCATCATCGTCAGCAGGAACAGCAAGGTCTGCGCGCCCTGCGCCGTACGTAGGCGGCTGCGCGAATCGCCGGGCGCCGCCACCGAGGTCCTGGCCAGCTTCACCTGTGGCCAGAAGGCCAGAGATCCGTCACGAACCTCGGCCGCGATCAGTTCGACATCCCCCCGCCAGTCCTTGATGAGCGGTCCCGGCCCGGTCAGCACCGGCGCGGCGGGAGAGCCCGACAGCACGCCCGCGAAAGCACCCTTGCGTGACGCCAGCACCACACCCGGATCGGCCTGCTCGGCCGGGGTCAGGTCCTTGACCACATGCATGTCCGGCAGGCCGCCTCCGAGCCGGTCGGCCAGTGCATCGCGGGCACGGACCATCGCCTTCGCGTCGGCCTCGGCCATGACCACGCCGATCGCGGGTGCCTCGCCGCTCTGATCGACGCGCTGGCCGACGCTGCCTGCCAGCAGTCCGACGATCACCGGGAACAGCGGACCGAGCAGGAAGAAAAAGAACGTGCGCGAGAACAGGATCGCGGTGAAGTCGCGCCGGGCCACCACCCAGGCTGCGGCCAGCATCGACAGGCGGCCGCGATGACCGGGCGCGGAAAGATCGAAGTTCATCGGCGCGGCTCCTCGGGCTTTTCCGCTTCGAGGGCGCGGGCGGCGGCCTCCCCGGCGATGGCGACGAAGGCATCGTGCAGCCCGGCGCGCTCGATGGACAGCGACAGGATACCCGCCTCCCCCGCGATCAGCGCGCGCAGCAGCGGCTCGATCCCGCCCTCGGGCAGCGCGAAGTGCCAGTACCGCCCCTCGCGCCGCGAATCGGTCGGCAAGGCAGCGCGCCACAGCCCCTCGTCGGCCTGCGTTTCGAGCCGGACCTGCGCGGGGATGCGATCGCGCGCGACGTCGACCGGCCCCGCGAACGGCACCCGCCCTCCCGCGATGATCGCGACCTCGTCACACAGGCGCTCGGCATGCGCGATGACGTGGGTGGAGAAGATCACGGTCGTGCCGTCCTCCGCCAGACCGCGCATCATCGCCTCCAGCTTGCCCTGGTTGAGCGCATCGAGGCCGGAGAACGGCTCGTCGAAGATGACCAGGCGCGGGCGATGAACCAGCGTGCCAAGGATCTGCACCTGCTGCGCCATGCCTTTGGAAAGCTGGCGAATCTGACGGTCCGCGGCATAGCCGAGGCCGTGTCGTTCGAGCAGTTCGTGCGCGCGGCGGCGGCCTTCCTTCAGCGGCAGGCCCCGCAGCGCGCCGAGAAAGGCGATCGCCTCGGTCGCCTTCATGGACGGGTAGAGGCCGCGCTCCTCAGGCAGGTAGCCGATGGCGTGGGCGACATCGTGCGGCCGCTCGGCGCCGAGAATGCGACGGTAACCCGAATCGGGCTCGATGATACCCAGCAGCATGCGCAGCGTCGTCGTCTTGCCCGCACCGTTGGGGCCGAGGATGCCATAGACCGAGCCCTGCGGCACCGAGAGGTCGACACCGCCCACGGCAGTGGTCCCCTCGAACCGCTTGACGAGCCCCCGTGCCTCGATCGCCAGAGGGCAATCGAAACCTGACACATTGCCGGTCAACCGAGGATCTCCTACTTGCGCATCCATGAAGCCCCCTGGGTCTAGCACGTGCGCCCCTGATGGCGCAGTCCCGGTTAAGACCGCCCTAAGCAATTTTGCCGAGGCGGTGGAGGGAGAGGCGCGCGCTCTCGGCTTCTGCGCCTTCGGCGTGGCTTCGGCCGCGACGGACGAGGACCGTGCGGCGCGGCTTGACGCCTGGCTGGCGGCGGGAATGCACGGCTCGATGGGCTGGATGGAGGAGCGCGCGCACCATCGCCGCAGTCCGCAGGGGCTCTGGCCCGAGGCCCGCAGCGTCATCGCGCTGGGCATGAGCTATGCCCCGGCCGCCGACCCGCTGCGACTGGCGGACGAAGGCGGGATCGGCCGGATTTCGACGTATGCGCAAGGCGCCGATTATCACGACACGGTGAAGAAGGCGCTCAAGAACCTTGCCCGCTGGATGGTGAGCGAGGGGGACAAACGCGGGCTGGGGCCGGTCGGGGTGAAAGTCTTCACCGACACCGCGCCGGTGATGGAAAAGCCGCTCGCCGCTGCCGCAGGGCTCGGCTGGCAGGGCAAGCATACCAATGTCGTCAGCCGCGAACATGGATCATGGCTGTTCCTCGGCGAGATCTACACGACGCTGGACCTGCCGCTCTCGGCCCCGGCGCGCGATCGCTGCGGATCGTGCCGGGCCTGCCAGGACGCTTGCCCGACCGATGCCTTCCCGGCGCCCTACCGCCTCGATGCGCGGCGCTGCGTCAGCTACCTCACCATCGAGCACAAGGGGCCGGTGCCCGAGGACATGCGCGAGGGGCTGGGCAACCGCATCTACGGCTGTGATGACTGCCTCGCGGTCTGCCCGTGGAACAAGTTCGCCGAGACGGCGCATACGATGAAGGCGTTCCTGCCGCGCGCGGAACTGACGGCGCCGGAGCTGGCGGATTTGCTCACGCTGGACGATGCGGGGTTTCGCAAGCTGTTCTCGGGAAGTCCGATCAAGCGGATCGGGCGGGACCGGTTCGTGCGCAACTGCCTCTATGCGGCGGGCAACAGCGGCCGGAAGGCGCTGCTGGCGCAGGTGGAGCCGCTGCTGGCGGATGCGGACGATGCCGTCGCAGATGCGGCACGATGGGCGAGAGGCAAGCTGACGTCGTCCCGGACTTGATCCGGAACCGGTGGCGGTCTTTAGGCGCGACCTCGGGTAAAGGCGCCCTGCCGACAGCAAGGCGGTTCACGGCCAGCGGTCCCGGATCGGGTCCGGGACG
>NZ_BAAILP010000123.1:0-2124 GCF_054589055.1 Novosphingobium sp. 11B
GAGGCCGGTCAAAAACGACCGGATTCTGGAAGGTTACCTCCCAGAATGACTGACGCCTTGGGCTAGAAAACGGCGAAAGCGAGGCCAATGGCCGGCTCTGCCAACCCTTTTTCCGCAGCCTGCTAAAGCTTCCCGACTACAACGAGGATCGGCCGCTTGGTGCAATCGGCAACAAGCCCCGATCACGTTGATGAACCCCAGTGACGTACCCCGCCCGTCACCGTGACAATGGCCGGGAAACTCTAACTCAAAGCGATCCAGGTTTCCGGGATCAGATCACGTGCATGATAGATTGCAGGTCTGAAAGATCGATGAAACGCCGGTTGATGAATGAACAGATTAGAGCAATGACCAAAGGATGAAAAACTCGGTCAATCCAAATCGTGCTCCAGCCTCTGCTAAGGGAGATGCCACTCGAAGCCAGATTCTGGATGCCTGCGAAATCCTGTTTGCTCGCAACGGCTATCTGGGCACATCGTTGCGAGATATCGCCTCGGAGGCCGGCGTACGAATAGGAGTGCTACATTATCATTACGGCAATAAGCATCTAATTCTCGAAGCAGCGCTGGACCGAAAGCTTGGGCTACTGCGGGAAACGATAGCTGCTAGTTTCACTGATGCGGAAGAGGGAGCCGAATGTGTCGAACTGGAGGAGATCGTCTCTGCGTTCATCCTTCCATTTATGCAGGCTGCCGCATCGGTAGATAGTCCGCTGCGCAATTACATAGTCATGACATCGCATTTGATGAGCGCATACCGCATGCCGGAATTGCGTCCGATTCTGGCTAAGCTCGGCGTAATCTCAGAGATGCTCACGGATCGAATTCACCGTCATCGGCCGGGTATTTCCGAGAGAAACCTCCTTGCAGGAGTTTATCTTATAGAGGCCGCTCTAATATTCATGGTGCAAGATCCTGGATTTCTGGACGATTTGAGCGATAACCATTATTCTGTAGACCGCCTCGAAGAGATGGCGGCGCCAGCGCTTTGTTTCTTTACAGGTGGATTGGAGTGTCTGGATAGGCTTGAGGTATGAACTGATGCGATGCACCGGCCTTTGGTCAAGTGCGCCCCACATTGGAAAGTTCCGTCCTCGAAGACCCATCATGCGGCAGCCTATGCTGACCGCATCAGTTCAGTATGCGCCTGAAGCTGGAGGCCCCCATCTCGATAACTTATCGCAATGGTGTTCAGATTTTTCCGATTTCCGGTGTTGCTGACATTCAAGTTGCGCAAATTGGCTATTGGCGAAGGCGGTCTACGGCTCAGACGGTGAGGGATAGGCTGTAGGATTCCGCACTGACACGTTCCCATAGAGTCCGATGGCGACGTCGGATGATGAGCCTGACAGATATACTAGGTTGGTCGAATGACCAGTTTTGTTATTCTGCATCCAGATCAACAAAAATGGTCCGCTAAAGACGGGCGATGGGCTTCGATGAAAGCGACCGACAAGATTGGTGCCACCTGATAAAAAGGGTGAGCAGTTCAGGCGGTCAGGCTTCCTCGAGAAGGATGGCAGATGGGAAGGCAAGACATCGACGCGCTGATGATTGATGGGCGCAACGCCGACAATCTTCGCGGCGACCCGATCACCGGCGACCGCTACACCTCGGTCGAATTCATGCAGCGCGAATGGGACCACATGTGGACCCGCATCTGGCACGTCGCCGGCCGCACGGCCGAGCTGGAGGAGCCGGGCGACTACGTCGTGCACAACTTCATGAACGAGTCCGTCTTCTGCGTTAAGCAGGACGACGGCTCGATCAAGGCGTTCTACAATTCGTGCCGCCACCGCGGCATGCGGCTGGTGTGGGACGCCAGTTCGCAGGACTCGTTCCAGTGCCCTTACCATGGCTGGGTCTGGGGCAAGGACGGCGTTCTGAACTATGCGCAGGACCCGCAGGACTTCCCGCAGGGCAACCCCTGCGGCAAGCTGAGGCTCAAGGAACTGCGCTGCGCCACCTGGGGCGGCTTCGTGTGGTACACGATGGACGACGAGGCGCCCGAACTGCTCGACTTCCTGTCGCCGATGCCGGACCTTTACAAGAACTACCCGATGGACACCGCCGTGCGCGTGTTCTGGATGAAGATCGACCTCGAAACCAACTGGAAGTTCGCCAC